>CAKTED010000019.1 GCA_934546725.1 uncultured Oscillospiraceae bacterium
GTGGCTGTTCACGATCCCCTCCGCCGCCATAAGCGCCTTTGTTTTCAACGCGTCGCCTGTCGTGGTCTTCTGCTTTCTCAAGGCCGACCAGCTGCTCAAGTGCATCCCGAACGGCATCGTATGCAACCGCTATAAATGGGTGCGCAGTCTTACGCGCGAGACCGCCCCGCAGGGTACGGGAGCTGAATCAAAATGAACATTATCGGAGTTGACGTGGGTGGAACGTTCGTCAGGCTTGGAGCGCTGCGCGGCGAGCGGGTCGAGGCGCTTGTGAAGCGTCCGTCGGCTGAGATTTTCTCCTCGCCAGGCGGCGCTGCCGCAGGACTTGCCGCCGCGATAGCGGAATACTGCGGCGGAGAAGCGCCGGACGCCGTGGGCGTCGGCATTCCCGGAACGCTCAGCCGCGACGGCGCGCAGGTGCTGAACGTTCCGAATATTCCCGGTCTGAACGGCCTTCCGCTGCGCGATATGCTCTCCTCGGCGCTGGGCGCGCCGGTCTTTGTGGAAAACGACATTACCATGCTCGCAACGGGCGATTCGCGGCGCATGGGTCTTGAGCGCGGCGTGGTGTTCGGCTGCTATATCGGCACGGGTCTCGGCGGCGCGGTGCTCGTCGACGGCAGGCTGCTGCGAGGCCGCAGCGGGCTCTGTGAGCCGGGGCATATATCCGTTTTCGGGCTTGACAGGCCCTGCGGCTGTGGAAAATCCGGCTGCGCGGAGGCCTATGTTGCCGGCCGCGCGCTGGAAAGACTGCGCGACGAGCGCTTTCCGGGCGTTCCGACGGGTGAAATTTTTCTCGCCATGAGCGCAGATGAACGCGGGCGCTACGTCGATATTCTCGCGCACCTGCTTGCCTCGGCGGTGCAGCTGCTGGACCCGGACGCCATTATCATGGGCGGCGGCGTCTGCGCCATGCGGGGCTTTCCGCGCGGTGAGCTGCTCGCCCGGCTCGGCGAGCTGTGCATGTCGCCCGTCCCCGCCACAACGCTGAACCTGCTCTATCCCGAGCCGGGCGACGACGCCGGGGTCTTCGGCGCTTCGGTCTTCGCCGCCGCGCCGGATTGAGCCTGTTGCTGCATGTTGCCCGGGCCTGTGCCCCTCCTCGGGGGATCCCCGCTGCGCGAGGATGACGGAGGAAGCGACGACCCTCGCGCGTCCTCTGCACCTGTGTCCTCGTTACCGCCTTACACCTCCCATGCAAAATAACACAAACGCCGCAGCCGGTCGCAAAAAACGAACCGACTGCGGCGTTAACAATTTGTCGCTTAACTTACAGCGCCTCAAGGGCGTCGCCGAGAGCCTTCATCTCGGGAAGGTCGATCTTCTCGATCTCGCCCGCGTCGCAGGCGGCGGCGATCTCGGGCATTATCGGCAGCTTTGCCAGGACCTTGAGGCCCTGCTCGGCGGCCACGGCGTCAATATTGCTCTCGCCGTAGATCCTGTGCTCCTTTCCGCAGTCCGGGCAGCGGAAGCAGCTCATGTTCTCAACAAGGCCGAGGACGGGGATATCCATAAGCTTCGCCATGTTCACTGCCTTGGCAACGATCATGGATACGAGGTCCTGCGGCGAGGTGACGACAATGATGCCGTCCACGGGCAGGGACTGGAAAATCGTGAGCGGCACGTCGCCGGTTCCGGGAGGCATATCAACGAACATATAGTCCACATCGCCCCAGACAACATCCGTCCAGAACTGCTTCACCGTGTTTGAAATAATGCTTCCGCGCCATACGACGGGCTGGGTCTCATCGTCAAGGAAAAGGTTGACGGATATGAGCTTCACGCCGCCCTTGCTCTCGGCCGGGATGATGCCGAAGGAGTTTGCTTTCGCGCGCTCGTGAACTCCGAAGCACATGGGGATGGACGGGCCGGTCATGTCGGCGTCCAGGATGGCAACGGAGTGATTGCGGCGGTTCATCATCGCCGCGGAAAGGGACGTTACGAGCGATTTGCCCACGCCGCCCTTGCCGGAAACAATGCCGATGACCTTTTTCACATGGCTCTGCGCATTGCAGGGTGCGGTAAGGTCGGGCGTCCCGCAGCTGCCGCCGCAGGAGGAGCAGCTGCCGCAATCGCCGCAGTCTCCGCCGCAGCTGCCGCCGCAGCCCTCCTGCTCCATGCTCTCGTTTTCGTAATCAGACATGCTCTAAAACCTCCTGATTATGTTCAGACGGCGCGCAAACGGGCAACCATCCTCGCCTGCGCGCCGCCTGACATGAAATTTTCCATACGGCCCGGCCGTCTCAGCCAAGCCGGTTTTCGATATAGTTTACCACATCGCCGACGGTTTTAAGCTCGGCGATCTCCTCATCCTCGATCATAATGCCAACCTCGTCCTCCACGGACATCATGAGCTCGACAACGTCGAGAGAGTCTGCGCCAAGGTCGTTTACAACGTCGGTATTCTCGTTTATCTGATCCTCATCGATCCCGAACTGGGAAGAAAGGATACTTTTGATCTTATCAAGTACCATTAAAAAGGCTCCTTCCGTCATCGAGAGGCTCAGGCTCTGTACCTGGGCTTACCGTCGTCCCGCCTGGGGGCCACGTTGTTGCCGTAGGCCACAACGATGCGGCGGTTCGGCTCCGTACCTGTGGAGAAGGTGGAAACGCCGTCGTAATCCTGCAGCGCCGTGTGGATAACGTGGCGCTCATAGGAATTCATCGGCTCAAGGGTCATGTTCTTGCGGTATTTTACTACCTTTGCAGCAACCTTTTCTGCCAGATGCTGGAGCGATTCCTCGCGCTTTGCGCGGTAGTTCTCGGCGTCCACGCTGATGTGGACGTGCTTCTCGCTTGCGCGATTCATTGCGTAATTCGTAATGTGCTGGATGGCGTCGAGCGTTTCGCCGCGGCGGCCTATGAGCATACCCAGCTTCTCGCCGGTAAGGTTGACGCAGATGGTGGTCTCGTCCTTCTGCTCAATGACAGGTGTCGCGTCGGAGCCAAGTCTTTCAAGCAGTCCCCTGAGGAAGCTTTCTGTCTGCTCGACAATATCGTCCGGTCTTTCATAGGTGACCCTGACTTTGGCCGGAGAAGCGCCTATGCCGAGAAAACCGGATTTGGCGCGCTCCAGAACCTCAACGGAGACCTCCTCGCGGGTGCAGCCCAGCTCCGCCAGCGCGGACTGGATCGCATCGTCCTCGGTCTTACCCGTTGCCTCAATAACTTTAATCATAAGGCACTCTCCTTATCAGTCCTCAGCCTCAGGCCCGTCCTGAGCGTCGGCGCCGGTCCCGTCTTCGGCGACGGCGTCGCTTCCCGTCTCCGGTGCAGTGCCTTCGGTGCCTTCTGCGGCTGTGGGAAGAGCCGTGCTATCCGCCGCGATCGCGTCCCCGGCGGGCAGCTCCTCCGCCGTGACCCGCTCCTCCTCCGTTTCGGGTTCCGGAACGTAGTTTTTGCTGAAGCGGTCAGGCTTGTAGTTTCTTCCGCGGGCATAGGGGCGGTCGCCCACCGCGGAGGGATTTTCCTTTTTCTTTTCGGTCTTGACGTATTTGCCGTTGGCGGTCTTCACGACCTCGCCGCGCGCGATGGCGCGCTCAATATCGTTCTCCTCCGCCTTCTGCTTTTCCTTCATGGCGATCTTGCGCCTGCTGGTGTTGGGATTGGCCACGGTAGCTCCGGCGGCGCGCAGCTTCTCGGTCTCGGCGCGCTTTGCCGCGCGCTCTGCCTCGATGGCGGCCTGCTTTTCGCGGCGCTCGGCATCCTCCGCGTCAAGTATCTTCTTGTAATGCTTCGTGAGCACAACGTCCTGCAGGATGGAGAAAACGCTGCTGGCGATCCAGTAAATGCCGAGAGCGCCGGGCATTACGAAGCCTATCCACAGGGACATTATGGGCATCATGAGCATCATGGTCTTGCCGCCGGCGGCCTCGGTGGTATTGTTGCCGCTGGCCTTATTGCTGATGACCATGGAAAAATACGAAAGCGCGGCGGAAATGACGGGGATGAGGAACAGGCCGAGCTGCGGCCATATCGCCTCCCCGTTGGAGAAAAACTCCCATACGCGGAACGAGGGGTTCGCGCCCAGGTCAAGCCCGAGGAAGGAGTAATCGATGGTCTGCAGCTTGTCGCTTATGCCTGCAAACTTGTCAAAATTCTGTGTAATGAACTGAGACTGGGCGATCTGTATATAGGCGGAGTTCGTCCCGCCGGAAAAGCCCAGCGTCTCAAGGACCTTCTGAATGGCGGCATAGGCCTCGTCGCCAACGCCCATCATGATGGTGATGGGGTAACGGATGGCCTGGTAGAGCGCCAGAAGGATGGGGAAGGGAATGAGCGACCAGATGCAGCCGCCCATGGGGTTTATGCCCTCTTCCTTATAAAGCTTCGCAACCTCTTCCTGATACTTCTGCTTGTTGCCCTCATACTTCTTTTCCAGCTCCTTCATGAGCGGCTGGAAGCGAGTGGAGCGCATAAGACTCTTCTTGCTCTTCATGCTGAAGGGCAGGAGGATAAGCCTTACTATGAGCGCGAAGAGGATAACGGCAAGACCGTAGTTGTTTACGAAGTTATACAGAACGAGCATCAACCAGCCGAAGGGTTTTGCTATTGCAGATAACATTCAATAATTCTCCGTTTCAGAGCTGTGCCCTCTGTTTCAGGGCACAGGGTCATAGCCCCCCTCGTGAAAAGGGTGGCAGCGCAGCAGTCTCCTGAGAGCCAGCCAGGAGCCCTTGAGCGCGCCGTACTTTTCTATGGCCTGGAGAGCATATTCCGAGCAGGTCGGAATATACCGGCAGCACGGCGGACGCAGCGGCGAAATCCTTCGCCGGTAGAATCTGATCAGGAACAAAAACAGCTTTTTCACGGAACCGCCTCCGGCTCAGCCCGAAATGAGCTTCAGCCGCCCGGCCGCCTGGAGAAAGTCTCTCTCAAGCTCCGCGTATGGCGCATCCTTAGCCCTTGTTCTTGCCACGGCTACTATGTCCCATCCCGGCGAAAAGCGCTCCTCATTGAGCCGGTATATCTCTCTCAGGCGGCGGCGGACAAGGTTTCTGTAAACCGCCTTTCCCACCTTTGAGCCCACGGTTATGCCGTATCTGTTCTTCTCGGCGCCGTTTTTCCGGCAATAGAGGACCACAAGAGGCGTGGCAACGCTCCTGCCTCTTGCATAAACCCTGCGGAATTCATAATTCTGATTTAGGGACACGGTAAATTTCATGACAGCTTAGTAGGAGAGCTTTTTGCGGCCCTTGGCTCTGCGGGCGGAAAGCACCTTGCGGCCGTTCTTCGTGGCCATTCTCTTGCGGAAGCCGTGCACCTTGGAGCGGTGAAGCTTCTTGGGCTGATAGGTTCTGAGCATTGCGATGACACCTCCTGAAAATAATAGAAAATAAAAAAATACTCAACATCCCCGCCCTTTCGGACGGAGAAGCAGTTGACGGTGTAAAGTCTGCCGCATTAACGGGCAGAGTATCATAACACAGCTTAGTATTTTACCCTACAATACCGCCCCGTGTCAATATTTTTTGAGAACATTGCTCAAAAAAGCGCTGCATTTACTCCTCCGGCGGCTCCGAATACCGCTCGGCGTGGCGCTTTATCGCCTCGAAGGACTCGTCGCTTATAACGTGCTCCATCTTGCAGGCGTCCTCCGCCGCCGTGGTCCCGTCCACGCCCAGCGCGCAAAGAAAGCGCGTCAGGAGCGTGTGGCGCTCGAATATCTTCTCCGCCACCTCGCGGCCGCTGTCCGTAAGAGTAAGGAATCCGTCCCTGTCGGCGGAAACATAGCCCCCGTTTTTGAGTATTCCCATCGCCCGGCTTACGCTCGGCTTGGAATATCCCATGTATTCGCCAACGTCTATCGCGCGCACCGCGCTCATTTTTCTGCTCAGCACCAGTATCGTTTCCAGATACATTTCGCCGGATTCCTGCAAATGCATTATTCCGCCTCCCTGCGTGTTCATATTATTTCCATTATATCCGCTTTGGCGCAAAAGCGCAAGTCTATTTTGCCGTCAGCCCGAATTGTGTTTGTAAAGGGTGTCCGAGCACCCCAACCGTGGACGCGGAGGCCCAAACTTTCCGTCATTCAGAGGGCGAAGCCCCCATGGAGGCGCAGAGCAGTCCGTCATCGTTCCCTCCATCAACCATCCAGGGGATTCTTCGGTCGCCTCCGGCTCCCTCTGAATGACGTTCAGGAGCAGAGGTGCGCAGCAGGGTGCGGCGGTAAACAGTAGCACCCTGCACCCTGGTCCGTGGACGCGGAGGCCCAAATTTCCCGTCATTCAGAGCCCACGCAGTGGGCGTGGAATCCCCCATGGAGGGCAGGGGAGTACGACACCGTGGACGCGGAAAGCCACCACTTCCGTCATCCTCGCGCCATCCCCCGCCTCGGACGCGAACCCGGCGCAGCGGATCGCGGCCGAAAAGGAGGAGCAAGGGAGTGGGCAAAGCTTTCGCCGTCAGGCGGAAGCTGAGCTTAACGGACTTTGCGACGACGCAATCTCCCATTCAGGGGCAGAGCAGTCCGTCATCGTTCCCCCGGCAGAACCATCCAGGGGATTCCCGCGCGAAGCGCGAGAATGACACCCCAACAGCGGACGCGAGCACCCCCCGCTGCGTCATCATATCACCCGTGCCAGGCGTAATACTTCGCAAGCAGCGCCTCGGCCGCGCTCTTCGTGCTCACGCCGAGCTTTCCGTAGGAGTAGCGCAGCATGAGCGGCGCATCCTCGCCGTACCGTTCATAAAGCGCCGCAAACCAGCGCTCCGAACCCGGCGCGGCCTCCGTATCATCGCTCTTCAGCCCCGCAATGTACTCCCTCGCCTGCTCGCGGCTCATCCCCATTGCCGAAAGCTGCGCCGAGTTCGGCATGAGCCCCTTCTTCAGCATGGCCTCGCCGAGCGCCGCAAGCGTCTTCGTCCCCTCGGCCGTCGGCGTGCCGGAGGCGGTGTAGCCGCTGAGCTTTGCGGCGGAAAGCTCATATTCCGCCTGCTGCTGCGCGATCTTCGCTTCAAGCTCCCGCTCGTCCAGCTCGTGCTGCTCAGACCATTTCCACAGCTGGGCAATGCTCGAAAGCCGCTCCTGCGCCAGGTCGAGCAGCCGCTCCGCCTTCTCGTACTCCCCGTCCGCCTGAAGCGCCGCTATCTTCGCCGCCGTATCCGCCGCAAGCTCCGTCTGCGCGCGCGATATCGCCGCGCGGCTGCGCGCCGCCGTGCTCTGTATGCTGTCGTACTGCGCGCGTCCAATGCCGCCGTCGTCTCCTCTCAGCTCGGCGTAAAGCGCGGAATTATCAAGTGCCTGCGCCTCGTCAATGTCCACCGCCCGGCGCTGCGCCTCAAATTCGGCGTCCGCCTCCGCCTGCGCGTTCCGCGCCTCCAGCACGGCGGCGTTCGTCGCGGCGTCAACGGCCCTTTCGGCGCGTTTGCCCGCGTCGGCATACCCGTCATTGATCTGCGCCGTCACCTCCGAAGCCGTCGCGCCCGCGCCCGAAGCACCGGCAGCGGATGAAGCACCGCCCGAGGGCAGCGGAACGTCGGAGGCGGCGTCGATCGTGCCCGTGGCCTGCGCCGCCTGCTGCTTTTTCATCTCCATCGCCGCCACCTCAAGGTGGTGCCTGCGCTCCCGCTCCGTCCACTGCGGCGTATCCTTCGCCGAGCTGCCGTAGGTCTCCCGAAGTCTCTGCAAAATGTTCATCCTGCTCCCCCTCCGTTATTCCACCGCGCATACGGGCGCAAAGCCCGAGGTATCAAGCACGGCGGATACCTTCCGCGCCGCGCTGCTCTGCGCTGACGGCGTGTACGGTACCATGCCCCAGACGGCTCTGAGCAGGCAGTCAAAAAGATGCCACTCGCCGCCGCTTTTTACAACGAAATACCGCTCCGGCGCGGGCTGAAGCGCGTATCCCTCGGGCGCGGCATCCCCCGCGCAGCAGATGCGGCGGCTGCTCATGTCCGAAACGTTCACGATGCAGCGCCCGACGGGCAGATACTTCCCACCCCACAGCCCGCCGAGCGGCGCGCCGTTGAAGAAGCACAGCTCCGTCGAAAGCTCCTCCGGCAGCTGGAACGTCTCCTCAATGTCCATCGAATCCGCGCCGAGCCGGTAAAGCGTCTTACCGTAAACGCAGTATACGCCGCTTTCGTCCCCGGCGGCTATGCTCGCCCCGCCGATGCTCTCGCCGCCCACCGTCAGCACCGGCACGGCCGAGGAGCCGGAGGTCGTGATCGTACATTTCGCGGGCCGGTACCCCTGCGCCGTGCTTATGATGAAGTAGCAGTTGCCGCCGGAAAGGCGCACCGCCCCCTGCGCGTATGCCCCCGCGAGGCCGGTGGCAAATTCCGAGCTTGCGCTCATAACGTCCGGCGCGTAAACCTTCAGCTTCGACTCGTCCGCGCCGTATTTGAGCATGACGAAAAGCTGCTCCCCGTAAACGTTCAGCACCGCGTCGTAAGTAGAGCCCTGCTCGTAGGCCCGCGTGAGCTTCGTTATGAGCGGCGCGCCCGCGGCGTCGCTCTCCACATCGCGGCGCTCAAAGTAAATGTACCCGCCCTCGTAAAATACGGCGCAGATAACTCCGCCAAGGCGCGCGCAGCCGCGATAGCCGTAGTTGCTGCCGGAGCAGAGCTTCGCGCTCGCCCCGCTTATGAGGCTGATGAGGTAGTATTCCACCCCCGCCTTCACGATCATGTATTCGCCCGCCGCGTCGAGCCACAGAATGCTGTACGATGCGCTGGCCGACGCCGTGGCGGACATCACCTCGCCCGTAAGCGTAACTGCGGAGCATTTCGCGCTCAGAACGTCCACGCTCTTCAGCTGCACCCCGTCATCGCCGAACGTAAGCCCCCACAGCTTCCCGTTTATGAAAACGCGGTTGGACGTGTATGTCCCTAGAACCGCCTCCGCGCCCTTGAGCGGCGCGCACATCGCCGCGAACGGGTATTCGCGCACGATCTCGCCCGCAACGACGCCGTCCGCCGCAATGGCGTTCTCAATGCTCGTCACCCGCCCCGAAAGCGCGGAAACGCCCAGCGCCGCGATAAGCTCGTTCACCTGCTCCTTTGAATAGTAGCCGCCGAGAACGTCGCCCTCAAGCGCCGCCGCAACAAGCTGCGCCAGCGTCCCGCCGTCCAGCGCGATGTTCCCCGCCAGTGAGCTTATCGCCGCCGCCAGCTCGTTTATGAGCGCCTGAACGTTCTCACCCTGCATGCCGCCCGGCGAACGCGCGCCTATCTCTTCCGCTCCGGACTGGGACTCCAGCCTGTCCACCGCCGCGTTGAAAGCGTCGCGCGCCTCGTCGTGCAGCAGCTGCATGTCCTGCCGCACCTGCTCCTCGCTGTCCTCATACGTCGGAAAATCGCTCTTTTTCGTCCAGCTTTTTGAAAAAACAAGCTTCTGCATTTTTTCACCCTTTCTGATTATTAAATAATGTATCCTCCCACCCCGCGGACGCTTTGCCCCATCCCCCTCCGTCATCCTCGCGAAGCGGGGATCCCATACGGAGGTGCACAGCACCCCATCCCGTGGACGCGGAAACACAAAATTCTCAGTCATTCAGAGGGGTGCGAAGCACCCCGTGGAATCCCCCATGGAGGCGCACACGCCCCAACAGTGGACGTGCAAGCCCCCGTCACCGTTCCTCCCCGCGCAGGCGGAAGAAGACCCGCGCCGAGAGCACGCTCATGTCCTGCCCCGGCTCGCCGTTAAAAAGCCGCATGGAAAAATTGCGCACATGGCGGCACCCGGGTCGGCGCACGGCGCTTTTCGACCATCGCATGCAGCCGAGCATGCGGTAGCCGAGATTTCGCGGCGAAAGCCGCCACGAGCAGGCCCGGATCGGAACGGGATCGCGCCGCCGCTCATAATCGCTGATGTACTCAAGGTTCAGAACGCAGTCCGTCGTGGACGAAACGGTCAAAATCACCTTTTCCACATCCTTGAGCCGCTCGTACCCGCCCATGGACAGCGCCGCGAAGCGAAATTCCCGCTCAATGCCCGCTCCGAAGTCCGTAAAGCCGTCGTAAAAACGGCATATCCGCCCGTCCGGCGTAATGAACCATATGTCCCGCCCGTCGCGCACGAAGGCCGCCGCGTGAACGTTCGTCAGCAAAAACCAGCTCGGCTTCGCCGCCGTGCTCACGGAGTAGTCCCAGAGGTAAATGTTCCCGTTCGCGGCCAGCCAGTAGCGCGCGCCGTCGTCCATGGAGGCGCAGACCCCCGCCGCCGCGTCGGCAAGCAGTCCCCCGCGCAGCTCCCCGCCGTCCACGTTCCGGCTCAGGTGCTGCAAATTGTTCTCCAGCGCGGCAGAGCTGTCCAGAAGACGGTAAACGCCCGCCTTTTTCGAGCAGAAAACGAGGTTGTTTTCCACCAGGCGTATGCTCCCCGGCATGTCGCAGCCGAGCGAATCGTTTATCTGCGCGAACGGCAGCTGAATGTACTCCCTGCCGTCTATCTCCGTCAGCGAAAGCGCCGCGCGCCCCACGCCGGTTGCCGTGAATATCGCCAGCATCCCCTGCTGGCGGCCAAAGCCCGTGATCTCGCCGCCGCAGAGATTGTACTGCGGCATGGGAAAGTAGCCCGCGTCCATCGCCGCGTGGTTGCCGTTCCAGAAGTATGCGTCCGGCTGCTCCCCGGCCCCGGCCATGACTATGCATATCTTCGTCCCGCCGCCGAAAACGCAGGCAAAGCGGCAGTCCATAACGCTTTTGTACGCCTCCTCGTTTTCAAGCAGGTACGTTATGCGCACGCCCCCCTGCTGCGCCGCCGTGCCGAGCGTAACAACGCTCTCCCCGTCGTAGGAAAAATCCGCCGTTGCCGCGCCGTCCACCTCCACGCGCTCAATGCTCGCGCCCGTGACCGGCAGGTGATACTCCGTCGTGTCCTTCGCAGCGGCGTACCATACGGTCTTCAGCCCCGTCAGGCGGTTCTCCGGCTGATAAGCGTCTCCCGCGCCCGTCGCCGGGTCCGCGTTTATCAGCGTCACGGGGATGTACGGCTCAACGTCCCCGGCGCTCAGCCCCTCCCCGTCTCGCACGATCCTGACGTAAGCGCCCGGGTTTTTGTAGTACAGCGCTCCGCCGTAAAGGAAAAACGTCCCCGCCGTTTCCGCCAGTCCGCTGTAAAGGCTTTCCGCCTCGCCCGTCTCCGGCTCGAGCGCGTATATCGCGTCCCCCGCGTGAAATATCGCCCGCCCCTCAAAAAGCCGCTCATACGCCGCCAGCCCGGTTTTCCCCGTTTCGTGAACGAGTCTCTGCCCGCGCCGCGAGGCAAGCGCGCCGTCGCGCCAGATCAGGTTTTTCATGGCGGGCGACTGGTTCGCCGCCAGCCGCCCCTCCTCGTCAAAAATGTTCAGCCCGCCGTCGAGCCTGTCAAGCTCAATGTATCTCAACGCCGCCTGCGACGGCAGCCGCGAAAGACTAACCCTCATAGCCAGAGCCTCCGTAAGCATCCGCCACGGAATATCGCTCCGCCCGCGCCGGAAGCTTCAGCCGTTCAAGACGCGCCTCAAACTCGTTGAGCAGCGCGGCGTAGGCAAAGCTGTCGTCGTGCATGGCCAGGTGCGCCGCGGCGTAGTACGGCAGCAGCGCGTGCGTCTCCGGCGCGTTGTCCGCCTCCGCGTCCTCGTCCGGCCCGGGGCCGAAAAGACGCGGATAGCGGCAGTATTCAAGCGTAACGTCGCCAAAAAGCCCCTCCGGCACAAGCAGCGCCGAGCCGCCGACCATGTGGTATTCGTGGCTGCGGGAAAATTCCCCGTCGCGTATCACGATAAGCCCGCGCCCCGAAAGGCGGAAAAGGTCCTGCGGCAGCTCGAACCTCAGCCATCCGCCGACCCTCTCGCCAAGGTAGCTCTTCAGCTCGAAAAGCTCCGTTATCGGCCTTACGGTCGTGGCTATCAGCAGCTGCCCGTCGTCCGCCGCCATCGGCAGCCTGTTCAGATAGTCCGCCTGCTCGTTGTAGCTCTCGCTTATTTTCTCCCCCGCCATGCTGTATCTGTTCATCAGCCGCAGTGTATCATCCCGTATCTGCCCGTATGTCATTGTCTCTCCTCCTTCATATGTCTCCGCCCCTCCCGGCTCCCTCCCGCCGCCCGTGCATGCCCCAGTGGACGCAGAAAGCCCAAATTCTGCTGTCATTCAGAGCCCACGCAGTGGGCGAAGAATCCCCCCGGTGGTTCCTCCC
>CAKTED010000020.1 GCA_934546725.1 uncultured Oscillospiraceae bacterium
GACTTATAGCGGTGTGCAGAGTGGAGATATATGAGGACGCGATAGCCGTTTGCTCCATGTTTGGCAGCAGGGTCTATCCGGCGGAGCAGATAAGCGCGATAATATGGTCCTATCCCGGCGTGAACCCCGTAAACTCCCGCGCGGCAAGAACGAACAACACCATTGCTGAGCTCATCATAAAAGGCGAGCACAAAAGCGTGAAGCTTTCCGACGCGTATTACAGAAATCTTGAAAAATCCCTTACGGCATTCCAAACCTCGAGAAAGATCCCGAAAGAGCTTTGATCGCACGGCATACATAAGGGCCGCGGCATGCACCATTCAAGCGCTGCATGCCGCGGTTTTGCTTTTGTCGAGCGCGGCGGAGATAATGTTCTCCGCGCTGCGCTCCGTCTCCGGCACGCGGCAGACGACTATGACGAGGCCGCCGTGGGCGCGGACCTCCGCCGCGGAGCCGCAGACGTAAAAGATCCCCGAAGAATATTCGCGCTCATCGCCGTAGAACGCAAGGGCGCAGAGCGCGCCGCCTCCCGGCTGCGGCAGAGCGAGAAACGGTCCTCCGGTAAAAATCTCTACGCCAGGCTCGGGGGAGCGGCAGATAACGGGGCCGCCAGGCGTATCGAGAACGAAAAGCTCCGCGTCGGTCCCGCAAAGCTCCGTGCGCCATACCTCCCGGCATGCAAGTCCGGCCGCGCGGAAAACGGACATCCGCGAGCGCAGAATTAAGCGCCCGACGGACAGCGCCGCAAATACAATGACAAGTACGGCGGCAATGCGCGCCCAGCCGCGCAGGCATTTGCGCATAAGCAACACCTCCAGCAATATTTTATGCCGGGCGGCTGTAAAAATTTTCCGTTAAGCGTGCGCGAAACGAAAGTTTTTACCGCGTTTGGCTTGTAATACAAATGAATATTTGATAGAATATGGCGTATAAAGTGAATATAACTCGCAATAACTCAAAATATCCGTGCGGATGCGCCGTAAAGCCACCGTGCGGAGCTTATTATGAGAGGTAGCACTCCTGAATGGATAAGATACTTCAGAGAATAAATTCTCCGGCGGATCTTAAAAAGCTTGATAAGGCGGAGCTTAACGGTCTTTGTGGAGAAATACGTTCGTTTCTTATAGATAATGTTTCAAAAACCGGCGGACATCGTGCGTCGAACCTCGGCATTGTTGAGCTGACGGTCGCGCTTGACCGCGTGTTTGACCCGGAAAGGGACCGTATACTTTTTGACGTTGGCCACCAGAGCTATGTGCAGAAGCTGCTCAGCGGCAGACGCGAGGGCTTTGGATCGCTGCGCAGGCTTGGCGGAATGGCGGGCTTTCCCAAGCCGTCCGAGTCGCCCTGCGACCCGTTTATAGCCGGGCATGCGTCCGATTCCATATCCGTTGCGCTCGGAATGGCGCGGGCGCGAAGCCTGAAGGGCGAGGATTACAGCGTGGTCGCCGTTATAGGCGACGGTGCAATGACTGGCGGTCTCGCCTATGAGGGTATGAATAATGCCGGACAGAGCGGCGAGCCGCTTATCGTTATACTGAACGATAACGGCATGTCGATAACGCGCAACGTTGGCGGCATTGCAAAAACGCTTGCTCACCAGAGAACGAAGCCCGCGTATTACAGCTTCAAGGTGATATATCGCAAGGTGCTCAAAAGGCTTCCCGGCGGCGACAGGCTCTATGCTTTCAACCACAGGATCAAAACAGCCATAAAGGAAGCGATACTTAATTGCAGCATGTTCGAGGAGATGGGCTTTCATTATCTGGGCCCGGTGGACGGGCACGATATAAAGCGCCTGGAATATATGCTGCGGCACGCAAAGTCGCTTAAAGAGCCGGTGCTGCTGCACGTTGTAACGCAGAAGGGGCGGGGCTATGCCCCGGCGGAGCAGAATCCGGACGCCTATCACGGCGTACCGGCCTTTGACCCGGCCACAGGCGTGGATACGCGTGCGAAGAAGGATTTTTCAAATGTTTTTGGCAGGCGTCTCATACGCCTTGCGGAGAAAAACGACCGCGTCTGTGCCATCACGGCCGCGATGTGCTCCGGCACGGGGCTTGTGGACTTTGCAGAGCGCTTCCCACGGCGATTTTTTGACGAGGGGATAGCTGAGGGGCACGCCGTATCCATGGCGGCGGGCATGGCAAAGCAGGGGATGATCCCGGTTTTTGCCGTATATTCGACCTTTTTGCAGCGTTCGTATGACATGCTGCTGCATGACGTTGCCATCCTCGGCCTGCACGTTGTGCTGGCGGTGGATCGCGCGGGAATAGTCGGCGCTGACGGAGAGACGCATCAGGGCATGTTTGACGTCGGCTATCTGCGGCAGATCCCCGGCATGCGCATATATGCTCCGGCAAGCTTTGCCGAGCTTGAGGATATGCTGGAAAGAGCCGTGAATGAGGATACCGGCCCCGTTGCCATACGTTATCCGCGCGGCAGTGAGGGGGAATACAGGGCCGGAGGAACGGCTCCGGCGGCGCTGCTGAGGCAGGGCGGGGACGTTACGCTCGTCTGCTACGGAACGGAGATAAACCACGTTCTGCGCGCTGCGGAAATGCTCTCCCGGGAGGGAGTGGAGGCTGACGTGATAAAGCTTGGCCTCATAAAGCCCGTGGACATTACCCCGATAGAGCGCTCCGTGAAAAAAACGGGGCGGATAGCCGTTATCGAGGAATGCGCGGCGTCCGGCTGCGTGGGCGAGGAGATACTTTCGCGCCTTATGAGCGCGGGGATCTGCGCGCGCTCGGCGCTTATAAATCTCGGAGACGGATTTGTGCCCCACGGCGGGGTGGACGAGCTGCTGCATGAATATGGGCTTGACGCGCAGGGAATATTCAAAAGCGTGATGCGCCTTAAGGATACCGAAGAAAAGAACGAAAAGGGAATGGCCGCTGAATGAAAAAAGAAAGACTTGACGTGCTCCTCGTGCAGAGGGGCCTTTCCACGAGCCGCGAGAGGGCTAAGGCGGATATAATGAGCGGACTTGTATACGTTGGCGAGCAGCGGATGGACAAGGCCGGGATCATGCTTGCGGAGGATGCAAAAATAGAACTGCGCGGCAGGACGCTTGAATACGTCAGTCGCGGCGGACTGAAGCTTGAGAAGGCGCTCAATGCCTTCGGAGTATCGCCGGAGGGGCGGATATGCGCCGACTGCGGCGCGTCGACGGGCGGCTTTACTGACTGCATGCTCAAGCGCGGCGCCGCAAAGGTTTATGCGATAGACGTCGGCTACGGCCAGCTTGCGTGGTCTCTGCGCAGCGATGAGCGCGTTGTGGTGCTCGAGCGCACCAATGTGCGCCATATAACGCACGAGCAGGTGCCGGACGACATAGGTCTTGCAACGATAGACGTTTCGTTCATTTCGCTCAGAACCGTGCTGCCGGCCGTGAAGGGGCTGCTTTCGCCGGAGGGCGAGATAGTTTGCCTCATAAAGCCGCAGTTTGAGGCCGGGCGTGAAAAGGTAGGCAAAAAGGGAGTTGTCCGCGAGCTTTCGACGCATAAGGAGGTTCTGCGCGACTTTATGAAAAACGCGCGGGAGCTTGGCCTTGCGGTAAAGGGAATCACGTTTTCGCCGATAAAGGGGCCGGAGGGCAATATTGAATATCTCGGATGGCTGCGGCAGGACGGCGAGACTGCGGAGATAGATACGGACGCCATTGCGGAAATGTCGCACGGCGAGCTTTCGGAAGGCGGAGAAAAATGAAAAAAATACTTCTCTGCGCCAATTCCGACAGGAGCGGGATAACCGAGACGATAATCGAGCGGATCCTTGACTTCGGCCTGGAGGCGATGGTATATTCGCCGTTCAGACCGCTGAAGAATTTTAAATACCCCGAGCTTCTGAGCGAAAACGTTCCCGAGGACGCCATGAGCGCGGATATGCTCATCTGCATGGGCGGGGACGGTACGATCCTCTCCTGCTCAAAGCTTGCCGCGATGGCGGAGATACCTGTTCTCGGCATAAACTACGGGCACAAGGGCTTCATCGCCGCGCTTGAGCCGGACGAGATTGCATCGCTCGACGGTATACTGGGCGGCAGCTTTGAAACGGAGGACAGAATGATGCTCTCCGCCGAGGTGCTCAGGGGGGGAGAGACCGCTTTTGCAGACTTTGGCCTGAACGAGGCCGTGGTGCGCAGCGCAGGCAGTCACCCGGTGCGCATCACCGTTTTTGGAGACGGCGTTGAGATAACGGCCTTTGGCGGAGACGGCGTGATAGTGGCCACTCCGACGGGCTCCACGGCGTACTCAATGTCTGCAGGAGGGCCGATAGTTGAACCCGGCGCAGAAAACCTTATCATAACGCCGATTTGCGCGCATGCTCTGAATGCAAAAACGGTGGTAATGCGCGGAGACAGAACGGTGGAAATACAGCTGACGGAAAGCCCGAGCTTTGCGGCTGTGCTTGCGGTGGATGGCAGCAGCACATTCGCGCTTGAGGCGACCGACAGGATCATAATCAAAAAATCTGCGCATAGGACAAAGCTTGTTTCCAGCGCGGGAAGAAGCTTCTATGAGCTGGTGAAAAGAAAGCTGAATACGGATTTTTAACGCCGCCGCGCCGATGGCACGACATGGAAAGGATGGGCGGAACTTGAAAAACGCACGACAGGAAAAAATACTTGAGATCATCGATACGATGGAGATAGAAACGCAGAACCAGCTCATTGAGGCGCTGCGCCAGCATGGCTTCAACAGCACTCAGGCCACGGTCTCGCGGGATATGCGCGAGCTGAGACTTGTGAAGGAGCTGTCCAAAAACGGCGGCTACAAATACGTTGCGCCGTCCGACGGCGGGGTATTCAACTATTCGGAGCGGCTGAAAACGATATTCCGCGAATCCGTCACGTCGTTTGCCTGCGCGCAGAATATCGTTGTTATAAAAACGCTGCCGGGACTGGCTCCGGCCGCGTGCTCGGCGATAGACGCGATGAATATAAACGAGATCGTCGGCACCCTCGCGGGGGATGATACCGCCTTTCTTGCAATGGTGGACGTGCCCTCGGCGCACAGCTTCTGCAGCGAGATACAGGCGATGATAAAGGAAAGATAAGGCCGAGAGACCGGAAAGAAACGGGACTGAGGTGGAAAAATGCTGAATTTGCTCCACATTGAAAATGTAGCCGTTATCGAGCGGGCTGATATTGAGTTTGAGTCGGGGATGAACGTTCTCACCGGCGAGACCGGCGCGGGCAAATCCATAATCATAGACTCCATAAACGCCATCCTGGGCGACAGGGTGTCCAGGAGCCTTGTCCGCAGCGGGGCGACCGGGGCGCGGATAAGCGCCGAATTCACGGCGGATAACGTTCCGTCGGAGTGGTTTGAGGAAAACGACGTTGAGCCGGACGACGACCGGCTGGTGATAACGCGCAAAATTTCTGCCGACGGCAAAAGCTCGGCAAGAGTGAACGGTTCCCCGGTGAGCACGGCGCAGCTGCGCGCGCTTGGCGACAGACTTATCGACGTTCACGGGCAGAATGACGGTCGCAGACTGCTGAGCGAGACCAGTCACAGAGCGTATCTTGACCGCTTTGCGGGCCTTGGCGACAATCTGACGGCGTACAGGGCGGAGTATTCCGTCTATGCCGGGCTGAAGGATCGGCTGGAGGAGCTGCGGCAGGGCGAGGCGGATAAGGAGTTTCGCTGCGAGGAGCTGAGGCGGCGGATCAGAGAGATCGAGGATGCCGCGCCAGAGGAGGGAGAGTATGAGGCCCTTTCGGAGCGGCGAAAGCTCCTGAGCAATGCGGGGCGCATTACGGAAAGCCTGGAGAGAGCGTACTGCGCGCTTTACGGCGGCGACGGGAGCGACGGCGCGATATCCATGATGATAGAGGCCGAGGGCGAGCTTTCCGCCGCGCAGCGGTACACCGGGAGTGCCGACGGGATATATAACGACCTTGCCGACCTGCGTTACCAGGCGGAGGATATTGCCGAACGGCTGGCGTCGCTGAAGGACAGCCTGGACTTTTCTCCCGGAGAGCTTGACCGTATTGAAAGCCGACTGAGCGTTCTTGGCAGGCTCAGAAAGAAATACGGCGAGGTGGCCGATATTCTCGCAGCACTTGAAAAGGCGAAAAACGAGCTGGAGGATACGGAGTATCTTTCGGAACGCGTCGAAAAGCTTGAAGCCGAGCTTTCAGCGCGGCGCGAAAAGCTCAGGACCGCGGCGGAAAAAATATCCGCCGCACGCAAAAAAGCGGCGGCGGAGCTGGAAAAGCGGATAATCGCGGAGCTTTCGGGGCTGAATATGCCGGGAGTGCGCTTCAAAACGGAGCTGCTGCCGAAGGGCGGCGATGACGGCTTTGACTCCACCGGCTGCGACAGCGTCCGGTTCCTGATGTCCGCAAACGCCGGCGAGGAGCTGGGGAGAATAAGCAAAATTGCCTCCGGCGGCGAGCTTTCGAGGATAATGCTTGCGATGAAAACCGTCCTGACCGGCGACGGAGACGCGCAGACCATGGTTTTCGACGAGATAGATACCGGCGTTTCCGGGCGCGCGGCGCAGCGCGTGGCCGAAAAGCTGGCGCAGGTGAGCCGCGGCAGGCAGGTCCTGTGCGTTACGCATCTGCCGCAGCTTGCGGTCATGGCCGACGCGCAGTTCCTTGTGGAAAAGGGGAGCGACGGCGAGCGGACCTTTACGCGAGTGAAAAAGCTCTGCGGCCGTGAGCGGCTTGAGGAGATAGCACGGATCACCGGCGGCGAGCATGTGAGCGAGACGCTGCTTGAGGGCGCGGCGGAGCAGATAGCTGCGGCCGAAAAATTCAAATCCGCGCTGAGGGCGTAAACATAAAAATAAATCAGGAGCCTGAGAACTTCAACACGAAGCTCTCAGGCTCTTTTTTTCAGTTCTGGCGGAGGATATGCTCGCCGTGTATGAGCGGGTAGCGGATAAGTCCGCAGCCGTTCAGATCTTCGCGGTGCATGTCAACGGCGGTGATCTGGCGGTTATTGTAGGTACTGTAATAGTATATTCCGCGGCTTGCATTGCAGCAGGAGGTATAGAGCGTTATTTCATATTTCCCGTCCGCGACCTCGCAGCAGCCGCGCTGCTGCTCCACGGAACCGAGAATGTGGAAAAACTGGCTCACGCTCTCCTCCTCGGAGTCGCCGGAGACGGAGTTGAGCCGCATGAAGGCCACTCTCGCAAAGCGCGAAGTGGAGGAAAGGTCGCCGGGGAGACCGAGCGCGCCCATTCCGCGGCTGTACGCCGTAAGCTCAATGGCGGAGGAAAAGCGGTTTTCCGGCTGTCTCGGGGAAAGACCCATGTACCGGTTGAGCATGAAAAGCTGCTGGGGAAATGGCGGGTTATTCGTGAGCACTCCGGCCGGATCATCGTAAACGTGCAGACCGTCGCTCATGGATTCGATAACAACGGCCTCGTCCTTATCGGCCAGCAGCCAGTGGAGCTGCGCCGCCGGGAGCTGCCCGCTGAAGGGCGTTCCGACGAGGTTCACTTTTTCGAGCAGTGCGCGCGCCTGCTTTACCGAGGCGCACTGCCGCAGCAGCCACGGAATAAACTCGAACTGCGCAACGTTTACGCAGCCTTCCTTCGGCTCGGCATATGCGGCGTTGCCGACGAAGTTCAGTCCGGCCATGCCGAGACCGTTTTCGTTTATGGCATCGTAATACAGCGGGTATCCGTCCGCGACATGCGCCATGCCGATTATTGCGAAGCTTTCGGCGGCGGCTCCCGCATGGCGAAAGTCGATGGGGAAGGCGCGGGGAGTAATGACCACCTCTTCGCCGTAGGAAAATTCATAGTCAAGGGTCCTGCCAAAGTAAAAATCACGGGTCTTATACGTTGCGGCGGTACACATCTGCCTCATCCTCCGTTATCATTATGCGCCGGGTCATGGCGTAATATTATCACAGAGACGTATATTGCGCAAGCACGGATGTTTGCGGGCCGTCCGCGCATTTTCGACAGAAAAGCAGAAAACATGTCAGAAAAAACCTCTTGAAATATGAGAGAAAATGGAGTATATTATATGAACAAATGTTCGATAAACTGCCGGGCATTTTTTGAGATATTACCTGCATTTCTACGGGAAATGATATGGAGGCGGAGCCGGTGACGGTTGAAGAAAAGCTTGTTATTCTTGCCGATGCGGCGAAATATGACGCTGCGTGTACGTCCAGCGGAGCGCAGCGCGGGGGAAAGGGGGGCAGTCTCGGCAGCGCGTCGTCGGCAGGCTGCTGCCACAGCTTTGCGGCGGACGGGCGCTGCATCAGCCTTTTGAAGGTGCTTATGAGCAATGCCTGCGCCTGTGACTGCTCATACTGCGTGAACCGCCGGTCAAACGACGTTCGCCGCGCAACGTTCTCGCCGCGCGAGCTTGCCGACCTTACGATAAGCTTTTACCGGCGCAACTATATAGAGGGCCTGTTCATAAGCTCTGCCGTGATCGGAAACGCGGACTATACGACGGAGCGCATGATCGAGTGCCTTCGCATACTGCGGGAGGAGTATCACTTTCGCGGCTATATCCACGCCAAGGCCATACCGGGCACGGACGGGAGGCTTTTAACGCGCCTTGGTTACCTGGCGGACAGGATGAGCGTAAATATAGAGCTGCCGTCCGAAAAAAGTCTGAGGCTCCTTGCGCCGGATAAGACGAAGGAGGCCATCCTTGCGCCCATGGGGCAGCTGCGCGAGCAGATAGCGGAGAACCGGGAGGATCTTGCGCTGTATCGCTCAACGCCGGAGTTCGTCCCGGCGGGGCAGAGCACGCAGATGATAATCGGCGCCACGCCGGAGACGGATCTGAAAATACTGCGCCTGACGGAGGGGCTGTATAAAAAATATTCGCTCAAAAGGGTTTTCTTCTCGGCCTACGTCCCTGTCGTTGAAAGCAGCAGTCTGCCGAGTCTGCGCACGAAGCCGCCGCTGCTGAGGGAGCACAGGCTGTATCAGGCGGACTGGCTTCTGCGCTTTTACGGCTTTTCAGCCTCGGAGCTGCTGGATGAGCGGCACCCGAGCTTTGACGCGCGGCTGGATCCGAAGTGCTGCTGGGCGCTGAATCACCCGGAATTTTTCCCGGTGGAGGTGAACCGGGCGGATTATGAGGCGCTGCTGCGCGTTCCGGGCGTGGGAGTAAAGAGCGCGCGGCGGATAATTGCGGCGCGAAGGGCCGGAAGCCTCGGCTTTGAGGATATGAAAAAGCTCGGCGTGGTCATGAAGCGCGCGCAGTATTTCGTTACCTGCCGGGGCAGAAGACTGGAGGGGCTGAGCCTGCGCAGAGAATATGTCATGCGCTCGCTCATATCGGAGGAGATGGCGCGGCGGCTCGATATACCGGAGCCGGAGCAGCTTTCGCTATTCAGCAGTGAGGAGTATGCAAGGTGCTTAACAGGACAAATGTGATATATGTTTATGACGGCAGCTTCGACGGAATGATATGCTGCATTTTTGACGCGGTCTACCGGGGCGAGCGGCCTGAGGCCATCTGTCCGGAGGGAGAGGAGCAGGTGAGCCTTTTTGAAACGCACCGCGTGGAGACGGATGAGGCGCGCGCCGGACGCGTGAAGCGGGCGATAAGGGAAAAAATATCGGGCAACGCGCTGCATTTTGTGAAAAAATCGTTTCTGACGGAGCTTGAAAACCGGGAGCTTCTCATTCTCGACTTTGTGCTCGACGGGCTGAAGCGCGGCTGGAAGGCGATGAGCGACCTGACCGGTCCGCTGATGGAGCCGCTTTATAAGGCGGTGCGCGCGCTCGATAACGAGGTGGAAAATTATAAGGGCTTCGTGCGCTTTTCGGAGCTGGGCGGCGTTCTCGTGGCGGTAATAGAGCCGAAAAATTACGTTCTCCCCATGCTTATGGGCCACTTCTGCTCGAGATATCACGACGAGGCGCTGATGATATATGACAAGACCCACCACATGGTTCTGCTCGGGCAGAACGGCAAGGGCAAAATCGCGTATCTTGAGGACTTTCAGCCCGCCGATGCGGACGAAAATGAGCTTTCCATGCGCCGGATGTGGAAGAGCTTTTATGATACGATCGCGATAAAGGAGCGATATAATCCGCGCTGCCGCATGGGGCATATGCCGAAGCGCTACTGGGCGCAGATGACGGAATTTATGGAAAGCGGGTGCGCCGGGTCTCCGGGAAGAGTATCCGGCAGTGCTGGTCAGGCTCTCGGGGGCTGTGCAGGCTTATGAAAAGAGCCCCGCATCGATAGATTTATCGATGCGGGGCTCTGCGTTGTTCGAAACGTTTATTTACTAAGCTCCTTAAGGACGCTGCGCGCCTTTGCGAGAAGGTCGGCGTGCTCGGCGACGTATTCGTCATAAACGTCGTCAAGAAAACCCTGCGAATAGTCGGAATACTGCTCATCCTCGGCGCTCAGCGGGAGAACGGGGGAATCGTTCGTTGCGGAATAGAAGCCCGGCATGGCGGAAAGCTCCGCAGAATCGGAAAAATATCCGAGTGAATTGAAGCATTTGCGGAAGCCGTCGTCAAGGATGAAGACCATGCTGTTCTGATCGTGCAGGTAGCTGTAAAGGCGGTATTCACCATAGGCGGACATGGCATCGTCCCCGCAGGCAAGGTCTACGATCTTTACGTCAACGCTGCGGTTCTTACCGGTTTCGGGCAGCGCGTCCTCAAGCAGACGGGCGAGACGGTCGCAGCTGTCCTGATCCTCGGCGCCGTAGTGCGCGTAGACCACGGTCCAGTCATAGCTTGAGCGCGTGGCAAGGCCGACGAGGATCATGATAAGGATGCTTATTCCGAAAACGGCGGCGATAAAATACCATTTGTAGTGGAACCAGAAGGTGTTCGTGAGCCAGCTTTCAAAGCCCGCATGGCCGCGGCCAGGTTCGGCGTCATTCACTGCGGACAGGCTTTTTTCTTCATCCATGTTCATCGCTCCTTT
Source organism: uncultured Oscillospiraceae bacterium (assembly GCA_934546725.1). Taxonomy (GTDB): domain Bacteria; phylum Bacillota; class Clostridia; order Oscillospirales; family Oscillospiraceae; genus RGIG6375. The sequence continues at coordinate 10,892 of CAKTED010000020.1, forward strand.
ATGCAGACAGGGGCCTTTTCGGCAGACCGTATATCGTCATGCCACATTATACCACGGCCGATATGTCCCGTCAACGAAAATGCGTTTTTCAGAACATGCAGCGCGGAGCGTCGGCATTTATTATGCGCAGTATGCCGTCCACAACGTGGGCGCGGCTCACCCTCGTCGTATCAAGCGCTGTGGAGCCGGGGAGCGGATAATATTCAAGATATTTTACGGCGCGCTCCTTATCGTTCCCACTGCCGCCGCGAGAGTCAATTCTGCGCGCAAGCTCCTCGGGAGAACAGATCAGCGCAATGTCGAAAAGCGTGAAGTCGAGGTCCGAGAGCGCGGAGAAAATATCCTCGCGTGCCTCGGGCGTATTAAGCACCCACGAAAAAATTACGCTTTCAAAGCGCGAGCACAGGAGAAAGCTGCGCAGCAGGTGAACGATGTTGTCCACGACGAGCTTTTTCGTTTCGTCGCAGACGTCATAGTGCCCGCCCTGCTCCCAGCACCAGTCGCCGTCAAGCATTACGCTATGCGGTAAAACGTCAAGAAGCCCGCGTGCGGCGGTGGTTTTGCCGACGCCCATGGGGCCGGAGATGATTATGAGCTGCTTCATATGGCCTCCTCTTCCTTACGCGTCCCTGAGCGGGAGCGCGAATATATCGTTTACCGCGTCCCGGTATGCTGCGGCGCTGCCTGCCTTGCGGATACGCTTTGTGAATTTTTCGCTGTCCTCAAATATGCCGCCCATATATGACCAGAGCTCCTTCATGTGGCAGAGAAGCGCGTTTTCGCTGTGGAGCGAGGCGCGGTAGCCCTCGAAGAGCTCGTCGTGAAAGTCTCGAAATGTCTGCTTTTCCGGCATCGAGCCGCCGCGAAGCAGCATTATGAGCGCCGGATTGCGGATAAGCCCCCTGCCGGGCATTACAGCCGGCATATCGGGCAGTATTTTTAATACTCCCGCGAGGTCGGAGGCAAAAAATATGTCGCCGTTATAGCATTTCGGCGCTTTGATCTCCGGCCAGAAGCGGGCAAGCTCTTCCGGACGCGCGGGGAGACGGTAAAAATCCTTCTGTACGCGCGCGTGAACCGTAAGCTCCACGAGAGGGTACCTGTTATCTATCTCCAGAATGCGGCCAAATTCGTCGGCGGAAACTACTCCAAGCCGCGTTTTGACCGATATT
>CAKTED010000021.1 GCA_934546725.1 uncultured Oscillospiraceae bacterium
ACCATCAATGGAAGACTCTATCTTCAACTGCTGTACTCCGGAGACGTCGACTTCATGCCGAACCGGCAAATTCTGCCCTACTACATTGATCGTAGCAAGGAGCGCGTCGTTATCACCGTAGAAGTAGAGCGTATATTCACGGTCAGCCGGTGCATAGACATCAAACTGCAATGTATCATAGTTGCCTTCAAGATTATAAAACAAATTACTGTCGTCATACATTTTGATATAGTGATCATATTTCTTACCGGCAATTTCTTCCGTGCTTTTGTCTGAAATTGAATGATGATTGTATATATTGTTTCCGGCATACGGCTCAAATTCCTAAATAAAATCCTTTGCCGTGCCGGTTTTGCCAAGCAGGACGCTGTAGCTTGCCTGATCCCAGGCGACGTCGATGCCGAGCATGCTGCTCACGGCACGGATGGGAACATAGGTCGTGCCGTCATAGCTGATGGGATAGACGCGCGCGCCCTGCTCGTCCGCCATGGTCTTGACCTGGCCGTCAAGCTTGATGGTTATATCACGGTTGATATACGCTTTGATCTGCTGGAGTCCGCCGGCCGCGAAAGCGCCCACGCACATGCTTACCGCCGCAATGGCTGCGACGCAGAGAGTTGAAAATGCTTTCTTTTTCATCTTAAATTCTCCTTTACTTAACTTTTTCCGCCCCATCGGCCCATCCATTGCCGAAAGTGGTTATGTAACAAGGTAAGTGTATCATGATTTGCGGCCTTTGTCCATAGCAATGTAATATTTTGCGGAGAATATTGCCGTCACTGCGAGCGTGGCCAGGCTTATCCACTGCGAGGTGGAGAGTCCGAAAAACACGCCGCGAGCCGCGTCCGCCCGCAGAAACTCCAGGCAGAAGCGCATGGCGGAGTACGCCGCAAGGTAAAAAACCACGAGTCTGCCCGTGGAAAGGCGCTTTTTCAGCACCGCCAGCGCGGCGGCAAGAGCGAAGAGAAGCGCCGCCTCGAGCAGCTGCACGGGGAAGAGCGAAACGCCCGCCGGGGCCATCGAACCGGCCGGAAAGCGGACGGCCAGCGGCCCGGAATACTCCATTCCGTAGCAGCAGCCCGCCAGAAAGCAGCCGACGCGGCCGAAGCCGTGGACGAGCGGGAACATATAGAGCAGGCTGCCGATGTACGCGGCGGGGATCCTGTGTATCCGCAGGCAGAGCGCCGCCGCCGCGAGCGCGCCGAAAAGTCCGCCGTAGAACACGAAGCCGCCGAGCATGATGGACGTAAGGTAGTCCCTGTCCGTTATGCGGCTCCAGTCGATCTCCCGCGCGGAGACCGCGATGTAAAGGAGCTTTGCGCCGATGAGCGCGCCGAGGACAATATATGCCTCAAGTAAAATTATGTCGTTCCCGTCCAGCCTCTCGCGCCGGGCAGTGACCGCCGCCGCGATGTTTGCCGCGACGAGCCCCGCGATTATCGCCAGCGAATAGCCGGGGACGGAAAAGCCGAGTATGTTTATATTGTAGAGCAAGGCAAACCTCCATAAAAACAAAAGCGGTGCCCAAAAGGACACCGCTTTTGCGGCATTTTACAGAAAAATCTTAAAATGCGGATGAGATTGCGTTTGCGCAGGCAACGCAGGCAATGTAAAGGATCAGACCGAGGACAGTGCCTATGATAGAGCACACGAGACCGCCGGTAGCAAGACCCTTGCCTGCTTCGTTCTTACGGCCAAGGGCGCCGAGGATAATTCCCACAATACCCGCGATGGTGCCGAGCCATCCCAGCAGACCGCCGGAAAAGCAACCGATAAGAATAGAAACAATGCCGAGAATAAGAGATGCTACTCCCATTTTCAATTTCCTCCCTTATTTTTTCGCCGAAAATTCCCTTTTTTTCGACTTTTGAGTAATTATATCATGGGGCAGGGTATGTTGTCAATTGTAAACATTTTTTGAACGGCATGTTTTTAAGAGGGTGCTCTGCGCCTCCACGGGGGATCCCCGCTTCGCGAGGATGACGGAGGAGGGGGTGGGTCTGCGCGTCCACTGGTGGGCGTGTGCCCCTCCTTATGGGATTCCACGGGGTACTGCGTACCCCTCTGAATGACGGAGGGTTTGGGACCCCGCGTCCCCATTACCAACGCACCCTGCATCGCGCTTCACCTCTTGCACGTCATTCAGAGGGAGCGATAGCGACCGAAGAATCCCCTGGATGGTTGCGCCGGGGGAACGATGACGTACTCTTATGCCCCTCCATGTGGGATTCCACGGGCTTCGCCCTCTGAATGACGGAAACTTGGGTCTCCGCGTCTACGGTGCTGCCGCTTCTGTCAATGCTCGTCCGGTTCTTCTACTATGACTGCAATGCCATCATGGACCGTGACGGAGGCCGCCGCGCCGGTGAAGGAGTTGCTGACGCCGAGCGGGAAAAAGCCGCTGAGACGGTAGCTCTCAAGCGTGTACTTCAGCCCGCGCAGGGTAACGACGGCGCTGTCGCCCGCCGCGAAAACGGATATACTGCCGTGCGCGGAGGCGGGGTAGCTGAGCGTTTCGCCCGAGGCGGCGGTAACGCGGCAGCCGGGGGAGACAAGCTCGCCGCGCGCGCCCTGGGCGATGAGCCAGCAGAGCGTCTGAACGGCGGCAAGCGAGTGCGAAAAGCGCCTGCCGCCCAGCGCACCGAGAAGCGTAAAGCGCCGATAGCCGCGCTCAAGGCCGAGCTTTACGGCGGCCATGAGATCCGTATCATCCTTTTCCACGGGCAGGCGGATAATGTGATCAAAGTCCGGCGGCGCGCCGAGAGAATCGAAATCGCCGATGCATATATCGGGGCGCACACCCATGGCGTCAAGCGCGGCAAAGCCGCTGTCCGCCGCCAGAAGCAGGTCGCCGGGAGCGCGTTCAGGCAGCAGCGCGGGCGAAAAATCCCCGCCTCCGACGATAATGCAGCGTTCTGACATTTACTGTGCGCCCCCTTCCCGGTTTAAGCGTGATTTTTCAGCGAATATCCTCGCCGTGGATATACTTTGCCAGCGGCTTATATATTATCGCGAATATAACGAGGCAGAAGAGCATGTCTATGGCAACATAGCTGCCGTTATACACCGCGGAATAGAGCCAGGGATTCGTATACGCGTGGTTGAAAAGCTCCGTCGGCTCATAAATGCGGTAGATCGTAACACCGCTTATGAAGTGAACAATGAAGCGCAGGACGGAGCCGACGACGGTACCGATGAATATGCCGCCCTTTGCGCGGGAAAAGAACCCGGCGGCGCCGAGCACGGCATAGGCAAGGACATAGTCCAGCAGCATGGACATGGGAGTCGCTGCGTAAGCGCCGTCAAATATGAGCTGCAGAAGGCCGTAGGCAAAGGCGGCGAGAAAGCCGCTCCTCCAGCCCCAGCGTGCGCAGTAGAGGAAGATGGGGAGCATGCCGATGCATACGCTGCCGCCCTGCGGAAGCTCGAAGAACTTGAGATAGCTCAGCGCAGTGGCGACTGCGACCATAATTGCGCCCTCGCAGAGCGCTCTGAGCGCGAGATGAGATTTGCTGGTTTGGGTCATTTTGATATGTACCTCCGAAAAAAAGAAATGCGCCGTGCTGGTATGGCACGGCGATAAAATCAGCGGGTACGCTTTCCTACGCCGGCATTATCCGGATCAGGTTCAAGGGTTCGGCGCGTTCACGCTCCGTCTCAGCCGGATAGGTCCAGCACCCCGTTAATTTTTATCAAGTATACGCCAAAAGCGGCGCTATTGCAATACCCGAAGGGAAATTTGTGCGCTAAACAAGGGCAAAAATTCCACAGCTCAGGCCGGTGACGATGACCCCGGCGATGAAAACTCCGGCGGCGATGACGGGAAAGGCGTTTTTCAGCCGGATATTCAGCAGCGCGGCGATCAGCGCGCCCGTCCACGCGCCGGTTCCGGGCAAAGGCACGGCGACGAGGATGAGAAGCCCCAGAAGCTCGTATTTATAAATCAGTCCGGCCTTTTTCTCGGCGCGCGCCTCGAGCTTTTCGACCTTTTCGGCAAGCCAGGCGGAGCGCCGCCTGAGCCAGGCGAAGACCCGGCGCACAAAGAGGATGATTATTGGCACCGGGAGCATGTTCCCAATAAAGGCGGCGATAAAGGCGGCGACGGGGGAGAGACCGAACGACAGCCCCATTGGTATCGCGCCGCGCAGCTCCACAACGGGAGCCATGGCTATGAGCAGAGTGAGGAAAAATTTTGACGTCATGGCAGGCACCGTTCCGTCAGCGCTTCGGGCAGGCGCCGCGCTCACCCTTGAAAATGCTGTCCGGCGCTATGACGCCGCGCACGGAGCTGAGCGGATAAACGCTGCTGCGCGCGCCTATGACCGTTCCGGGGTTGAGCACGCTGTTGCAGCCGACCTCCACGCCGTCGCCAAGCACCGCGCCCATTTTTTTGAGCCCCGTCTCGATATCGCCCTCCGGCGCATGGATCTTTACGAGCGTTTTGTCGCTCTTCACGTTGGAGGTGATGGAGCCCGCGCCCATGTGCGCGCGGTAGCCGAGAACGGAGTCGCCGACGTAGTTATAATGCGGGACCTGGACGTTGTCGAAAAGAATGACGTTTTTCAGCTCCGTGGAGTTGCCGACCACAGCGCCGGCACCGACAAGCGCGCTGCCGCGAATGAAGGCGCAGTGCCGAACCTCCGTGCCGGGGCCGATTATGCACGGCGCGGCTATGAAGGCGCTGGGCGCAACGGCGGCGGAGCGGGATATCCATATCCCCTCGCCGCGTTTTTCGTATTCGTCCGGGCTGAGCGCTTCGCCGAGGGCGAGAATGAAGGACTTTATCTCAGGCAGAACCTGCCACGGGTAATCGAAGCGCTCGAAAAGCGGCGCGGCCGCCGTGTGGGAAATATCAAAAAGCTCTTTGCAGAGAAGAAATGACGACATGATGATAACCTCTTTTGCGTTATATATTAAAAGACCGCAGTCCCTGACAGTATATCAGAAAACCGCGGCCTTTAACATAGCTTTTTGGAAAAAATCAGTAAAATTTATGACTGTGTCGATTCTGACGGTGTGCTCACATGGAAACACGGACTTTTCCGCGTTCGCTGTTGGGGTGCTCTGCGCCTCCGCAGGGGATCCCCGCTTCGCGAGGATGACGGAGGAGGGCGTGGGTTTCCGCGTCCACGGTTACTGACGCACCCCGCTGCGCAGTCATCACTATGCACGTCATTCAGAGGGAGCGATAGCGACCGAAGAATCCCCCGGATGGGTGCTGGAGGGGAACGATGACGTACTGCTCCGCTGCCCCCCGCGTCCGCTGTACGCGCGCCGGGCACATAATGATGGCCGGGGAGTGCGTTATTTTCTCAGCGGAGTTTTATTGAAGTAGTCCTTCGTGAGCTTTGCGACGACGCCCGCCAGCGGGATGAGCGCGATGAGGTTGGGCAGGGCCATCAGGCCGTTGAGCGTATCGGAAATGTCCCACATGAGCGTGCCGGAGCCGGAAGCGCCGACGATGCAGACGAGGATGAATACGATCTTGTAAATATAATCCACTACTTTGTTGTTATTGGAAAGGTACGCCCAGCAGGAATGGCCGTAATAGCTCCAGCTGAGGATGGTGGAGAGGGCGAAGAGGATAAGGCTTATCTGGATTATTATGCCGCCTATCGTGCCGGGGAGAATGACGTTGAACGCCGTGACCGCCGCCTCGCCCTTGGAGGAGAAAGCGTCGAGTCCGCCCGCGGTATCAAGCACGCCGGAGAAGATAACGGTGAGCGCCGTGATGGTGCATATGACGATAGTATCGATGAAAACCTCAAAAACGCCCCACATGGCCTGCTCCACGGGCTCCTCGGTGGAGGAGGCGGCGTGCGCGATGGGCGCGGAGCCGAGACCCGCCTCATTGGAGAAAACGCCGCGCGCGACGCCCTGGCGCATGGCCGTCATGATGGCATAGCCGAATATGCCGCCGCCGACGGATTCAAAGGAGAACGCGCCCCTGAAAATGGCGGCGAACGCGGCGGGGATCTCGCCGATCTTCATGATAATGACGATCACGCCGCAGAGAATATAGAAAATGGCCATGAAGGGGACAAGATAGGACGTTACCTGGCCTATGCGCTTTACGCCGCCGAGAACGACTATTCCGACCACGACTGCCAGCACGATGCCGGTCACGAGGGGCTTTACGCCGAAAAGGCCGTTAATAGCGCCCGCGATCTCGCTGCTCTGCGAGATATTGCCTATGCCGAAGCTTGCAAGGCCGCCGAGCACGGCGAATACGACAGCCAGCCACTTCCAGTTTTTGCCGAGACCGTTGGTTATGTAGTACATCGGGCCGCCGTGGTAGGCGCCGTTTTTATCCTTGACGCGGTACCTGAGCGAAAGCGCTATCTCGGCGTACTTGGTGCACATGCCGAAGAAGGCGGAGACCCACATCCAGAAAACCGCGCCGGGGCCGCCGACGAAAAGCGCGCCCGTAACGCCCGCGATGTTACCGGTGCCGACCGTTCCGGCAAGCGCCGTAGTCACGGCCTGGAACGGGGAGAGGTTGTTGCCGTGGTCCTTGTCGGACTTACGGAAGAGCGAGCCGACGGTATCCTTCATGATGCGGCCAAATTTGCGCACCTGAATGAAGCCCGTGCGGAAGCTGAGGTAGATGCCTGTTCCGACCAGCAGCAGGAGCATGATCGGCCCCCAGGCAAAGCTGTTGATGGCGCTGTTTACATCGGAAATCGCCTGAATAAAGTTTTCCATGTTCTTCTCCTTCCTCCGGAAAGCCCTGAAAGCGGAAAAAGGGAAGCGCCATCGTAAAGACGGAGCTTCCCTTTTCAGAAAATACGGTTTGGATGCCGCCCGCGAGCGGGGGCTGATCTTCTGTCCTTTTGCCTGAGAGATTTGGCCTTGTGAAGCCTTGCACCTTCGGCACTTTCATTTAAGAAAGCTTCTCCAGAATGCCGTCTACCTGCGGTCTTTCTCTTTGCGTGAGGCAAAAAGTCCTGAGAGTATTACTCCTTCGGCAGAATTTCTTCACTTTCCCGCAGATTTCATCCGGCAATATTAATTTTCTGTATAATACTATACTTTACTGAAGAATGCAAGAGCTTTTACTTAAATTGTCAAAAATAGTGGAACATGTTCAGATTACGACATTGCTTTCAGTGCAATTGTAACATAGTCCGTGATCTGCCGCTCAAGATCGTAGGAGCCGTTATTGATGCACCAGTTATAGCAGCAGCCGCGAACGAGAACGAAGAAAAAGTCCACCACCTCGCGGGAGGAGAGGTCGGTTTTGAGCTCGCCGCTGCTCAGGCCGGTCTGAACGATCTCCTCAAAAACCTGCTGCATGGGCCTGTAGCGGGAGAAAAACTGATTGTCGGACTGGAAGAGGATCTTCATCAGCTCAAGGCCGGTGTTGAGGTTGAGGCGCGTATAATAGCGGAAGTAGTCCACTATTTTCTCGGCGGTGTTGTTGCCGCTGAGATTAAGGGCGACGGAATCAGTAAAGAAGCGGTCGCCGTCCATGTATATGTTGAGGAAAAGGTCGTCCTTTGCGGGGAAGTAGCTGTAAAATGTTCCTATGGAGACCCTTGCGTCGTTGCATATATCGCGCACGGTCGTGTTCTGGTAGCCCTTTTCCTTCATGAGCTTGATCGAGGAGCTGAGGAGCCGCTCCCTTGTGCGCTGAGCCTTATCACTTTTTACAGGACCGCGATTGTCCATTAAATTACCTCCGTTTGCAATATTTGTCGGCAAAATGCCACAATTTTTTATGCTGTTATTATAAACCATGGCTAAATGTGTTGTCAATGAAGGAAAAAGCAAAAAATATAATTTGTTCATTTTTACTTGAAAATGTTCATATCTGGCAGGTACTGGAATAGAAATATAGCACAATGTATAAACGTGAGGAGGCAGAGAAGGGTGCAGGAGCATAAAATATATGAGGATATTGCCCTCAGAACAGGCGGGGACATATATATCGGCGTGGTCGGGCCGGTGAGAACGGGAAAGTCGACATTTATAAAAAGGTTTATGGAAACGCTGGTCATACCCAATATCGAGGACGTGTATATGCGCGAGCGGGCGCGCGACGAGCTGCCGCAGAGCGGCTCGGGCAGGACGATAATGACGGCCGAGCCGAAGTTCGTTCCCGAGGAGGCCGTGAGCGTGGAGCTGGAGGGCAGCGTTTTCTCCGTGCGGCTCATAGACTGCGTCGGCTACATGGTGGACGGCGCTCTCGGGCAGACGGAGGAGGACGGCGCGCCGCGCATGGTGACGACGCCCTGGTTCGACAGGGAGATACCGCTCACGGAGGCGGCGGAGACCGGTACGCGCCGCGTCATCGCCGAGCACAGCACCATCGGCGTCGTCATGACGACGGACGGCAGCATTGCGGACATACCGAGGGAAGCGTATGTGCCCGCCGAGGAGCGGGCGATAAGCGAGCTTGCGGCCATCGGCAAGCCCTTCGTGATCGTGCTGAACTCCGCGCATCCCGAGGCGGCGGAAACGCAGGCGCTCGGGAAGGAGCTTTCGGAAAAGTACGGCGTGACCTGCGTGTGCGTAAACTGTCTTGAGCTGGACGGGGACGACGTTTCCTTCATCATCCGCTCGGTGCTCAGCGAGTTTCCGATATCGCGCGTTGACATCTTTCTGCCGGACTGGCTTGACGCGCTGCCGCCGGAGCATCCGACCCGCGCGGCGATATTTGCCTCCGTGCGTGAAAGCTGCGAGCCCGTCCGGCGGCTGCGCGACGCTCAGCTGGTTTCGCGGGGGATAGCGGACTGCGAATACGTCAGCCGCGTCGGCGCGGCGGAAACGGATCCGGGCAGCGGCGTTGTGAGCGTTCGCGTCGAGCTGCCGGGCGAGCTGTTTTACCGCATCATCAGCGAGCGCTCGGGCTTTGACGTGAGCTGCGACGCCGACCTTCTCGAGCTTCTGACGGATATGGCGGGAGTGAAGGCGGAGTATGACAGGGTGCGGGACGCGCTCGAGGATGTGCGGACGAAGGGCTACGGCATCGTCATGCCCTCGCGGGAGGAGCTGCGACTTGAGGAGCCGGAGATAGTGCGCCGCGCCGGGCGCTACGGCGTAACGCTCAAGGCGAGCGCGCCGTCCATCCACATGCTCATGGCAAACGTGGAAACGGAGGTGTCGCCCGCCATCGGCAGCGAGAAGCAGTCGGAGGGGATAATAAATTACCTGCTTCAGGAGTTTGAGGGAGACACGGGGAAAATCTGGGAATCCAACATTTTTGGAAAGTCGCTTTACGATATTGCGAGCGAGGGGCTTCAGGCGAAGATAAAAAAGATGCCCGAGGAGGCGCAGGCGAAGCTTCAGGAAACGCTCCAGCGCGTGGTGAACGAGGGCAGCGGCGGCCTTATATGCATAATTTTGTGATTGTATACAGAAAAAGTGCTGCTCGATTGTGTAAAATATGAACGCCGTTCATAAAAATGCTAAAATTCGGGCAAACTACGCTAAAAATAAGGCTTTTTTGGCAAGCAGAAAATGAAAATCGGGTGCGGTTAAACAGATGCGCCATTAATAAAACATTGACAAAAAATTAAATTGAATCTATAATTGAGATACAAATTAACCTCTCGGTAAAGGGAGGGTCTGAAAGGAGCAAACGAAATGAAGAAGAAACTGGCACTTATGCTGGCGCTCTGCTTTATTGTGGCACTGTTTTCCGGCTGCGGAAAGGATGACGACAAAAAGCCGGACGATACAGCGAAGACCACGCCGGCGCCGTCAGCCTCCGCAACGGTGGAGCCGACGCCCGAAGACGATTCGCCCTACAATTTTGCAAAGGGAAAGTTCGAGTTCAACGAGGACGGATATGTAAGCCAGGCTTACGATTATGAGCTTCCCCTCAGCACCACCGACGAGGTATTCACCTACTGGACCACATGCTGGACGCCCCAGTATATCCCCGAGGGCGGACTGAAGGAGCTTCCCACCCTCGCGGCCATTGAGGATCAGACCGGCGTACATATCGAATATGAAGCCGTATCCTCCGATACTCGCAGCACCAACTTCTCCGTTCTGCTTGCTTCGGACGATCTTCGTGACATAATGGATCAGGCGATGTACTTCTATACCTCCAGCCCGCGCAGCGCCATTGAGGATGGCTGGTTCGCAAACTTTTATGATTACAGAGAGTATATGCCCAACTATCTCTTCAACCTCTGGGATCGCCATGATATCGACGTTCTCAAATACGGTCGTATAGACGACACCACCTGGCCGGCGATGTACGGCATGGTCGTAGAGCCGATGGCGGCCATGGGCTACATGCTCCGTCAGGACTGGATGGATAAATGGGATCTCGGCGATGCCGACGACGTTAAAACGCTCGACCAGTGGCACGATGTTCTGACGGCCTTCAAGGCAAACGGAGTTCAGTGGCCCATGGCCATCTACAAGACCGTGGATATATCCAGCGGCTTCTGCGCCTTCAATACGCTCGTATCGGTGAGCGAAACCGCGCTTCCTGCGGTAAAGATAATTGACGGCGAGATAAAATACTGCCTTACCACAGAGGATGACCTGGACGCCGTTACCATGATAAGCCAGTGGTTCGCTGAAGGGCTCATAGACCCCAACTATGCCGGCTACGGCTCGAATCAGGACATGAGCATGCAGATAACCAGCGACGTTCTCGGCTGCGTTGGCTTTACTCCCAGCGAGGTGGACGCATGGCAGAACGCCTCCGTTGACCCCGACACTACCTGGAAGCCCACGCCGCGCGTAAAGAAAACCGAGGATCAGATACTTCAGTATGGTCTCAAGGGCGGCAATTTCCATATGGGCAGCGCCTGCATCAGCGCGAAGTGCAGCAACATTCCTCTTGTCTGCACCTGGCTTGACTGGAAGTGGAGCCCAGACGGGATCATATGGGATAACTGGGGCGTTGAAGGCGTGACCTGGGAGTGGAACGAGAAGGGTGAGCGGCAGCTTACGGAGTTCGTGTACAACAATCCCGACGGTCTCGGCGCGGCATGGGTCAGCGTTCTTTACTGCAACGACGGCCTGCGTCAGCCCTGCCTGAACATGCATATGAGAATGTATGCATATCCCGGCGGAGAAAAGTATATTGAAATGTTTGACACCTGGAAGGTTCCGGATTACGGCGGAGAGTATGACTTCCCAACGGGCATACACTATACCGATGATCAGTCCAAGGAGCTGGCCATGTATTCAAACGATATAGCCACCTACATCAGCGAAAACTACTTCGCTTTCATTGACGGCTCCAAGCCTCTCAGCGATTGGGACAAATACGTAAGCGATATATACGGGCTTGGCCTCGACAAGTGCATCAGCGTCGTTACTGAAGCCTATAACGATTACGTAGCGTAAATTTTGCAGAGACTGCGTCATTCAAGGGAGTGCAGCTTTATTATTTGCTGTCATTCAGAGGGAGCGAAGCGACCGAAGAATCCCCCGGTTGGTTCGTACAGGTAACGACACGCACCTCTCAAACTCTCCCGTCATTCTCACGCTCCGCGTGGGAATCCCCAGGATGGTTGTTGCGCGGTAACGTTCTTGCCGGCCTCCCTTGTGTAAAGGGAGGCGGCAGCTGAAGGCTGACGGAGGGATTGACCATTCCCAGGGAGTAACGAAGCTATACGGTGACGGGTCTACACCGCATCAACCCCTCAGTCAGAGCATAGCTCTGCCAGCTCCCCTTGCACAGGGGAGCCAACGCGACAACGTACCGCTCAGCCCCGCCGTGGGGGATTCCACGGCCACTGGCGTGGCCTCTGAATGACGGAAACCTTGAGTTCCCGCGTCCACGTCACCACCGCACCCCGGTACGCACCTGATGTTTGCTGTCATTCAGAGGGAGCAGAGCGACCGAAGAATCTCCCGGTTGGTTCGTACAGGCAGCGACGCGCTTTCTTCCATTACACTGTCATTACAGTATCCGCCGCTCTTCCATAAACAAAGCTTTTTACCACAATTTCCTTTCAAACCCACGGCGCGCGCAGCTTTTA
>CAKTED010000022.1 GCA_934546725.1 uncultured Oscillospiraceae bacterium
TCTTCTGTGGGCGCGCATCGGCGTGCCGCACTGCCCCAAATGCGGGAAGGAGATACGGCAGCAGACCGTGGACCAGATAATAGACCAGCTCATGCAGCTGCCGGAGGGAACGCGCGTTCAGATCCTCGCGCCGGTGGTGCGCGGCCGCAAGGGCGAGTACGTCAAAATTTTTGAGGACGCGCGCAAGAGCGGCTATGTCCGCGCGCGTGTGGACGGCAGCGTATACGACCTTTCAGAGGAGATAAGGCTTGATAAGAACAGAAAGCACAGTATCGAGATAATCGTTGACCGCCTCGTCATAAAGGACGGCGTTGCCCCACGCCTGACGGACTCCGTCGAAACGGCGTCGAGCCTTGCGGGCGGGCTTATCATTGCGGACCTCGTCGGCGAGGAGCGGGAGCTGACATTTTCGCAGAACTATGCCTGCGAGGACTGCGGCATATCCATCGAGGAGCTTGCCCCGAGAATGTTCTCGTTCAATAATCCCATGGGAGCCTGCCCGGACTGCACCGGCATCGGAACGCAGCTGAGCGTTGACCCGGATATCATCATCCCGGACAAAAGCCTTTCCATACTTGACGGCGCGATCTGCGCCTCGAACTGGGCGAACGTGAGAAACGACAGCATATCCCGCATGTACTTCGAGGCGCTGGCAAAGCAGTATAAATTCAAGCTCACGACGCCCGTGAAGGAGCTGCCCGAGAGAATAATGAACATCATTCTCTACGGCACCGGCGACGAGCCGCTCACGCTGCATTATGAGCGCGAGAGCGGGAAGGGCACGCTCAGGCGTCCGTTCGAGGGCGTTGTGAACAATATTGAGCGCAGATATAAGGAAACTCAGAGCCAGGGCATGCGCGATGAGCTTGAGCAGTATATGTCCGAGCACCCCTGCCCGCGCTGCCATGGCAAGCGGCTGAAGGATGAGAGCCTTGCCGTGACCGTCGGAGGCATGAGCATATCCGACTTTACAGAGCTTTCCGTAACGGAGGAGCTTGAGTTCATAAGCTCGCTGAGGCTTGGCGGCCAGGCGGCCATGATCGCCGACCGCATCATAAAGGAGATCCGCTCCCGCCTGAGCTTCCTTCAGAGCGTGGGACTTGAGTATCTCACGCTCAGCCGCCAGACGGGTACGCTCTCCGGCGGCGAGGCGCAGCGTATCCGCCTTGCAACGCAGATCGGCTCCTCGCTGATGGGCGTTCTCTATATCCTTGACGAGCCGAGCATCGGTCTGCACCAGCGCGATAACGGCAAGCTGCTCGATACGCTCAAGCGCCTGCGCGATATCGGAAATACGCTGATAGTCGTCGAGCACGATGAGGAGACGATGCTTGCGGCGGACTGGCTCGTGGACATCGGCCCCGGAGCGGGCGTACACGGCGGCAGGGTCATCGCCTCCGGTACGCCGGAGGAGGTCATGGCCTGCGAGGACTCCGTTACGGGCCAGTACCTGAGCGGGAAGCGGCGCATCCCGGTGCCGAAAACGCGCCGCGCTGGCAGCGGCAATTATCTCGAAATTCTCGGCGCGAGCGAAAATAACCTCAAAAACGTGGACGTCAGGTTCCCTCTCGGCGCGTTCAACTGCGTAACGGGAGTTTCCGGCAGCGGAAAGTCCTCGCTGGTGAACATGATCCTTTACCGCGCCCTCGGCGCTCAGCTCAACCGCATGAAGGTCAAGCCCGGAAAATTCCGCGAAATGCGCGGCGTGGAAAATCTTGACAAGGTCATAAACATAGATCAGTCGCCCATCGGCAGAACGCCGCGCTCCAATCCCGCGACGTATACGGGCGTTTTTAACGATATCCGCGAGCTTTTTGCCGAAACGCAGGACGCGCGGGCACGTGGCTACGGCTCGGGGCGTTTTTCGTTCAACGTTCGCGGAGGACGCTGCGAGGCTTGCTCCGGCGACGGTCTCATAAAGATAGAGATGCACTTCCTGCCGGATATTTACGTCCCCTGCGAGGTCTGCAAGGGGCGGCGCTATAACCGCGAAACGCTCGAGGTGCGCTATAAGGGCAAAAATATCTATGAGGTGCTGGAGATGACCGTCGAGGAGGCGCTGGGCTTCTTCGATAATCTGCCGAAGATAAAAAAGAAGATCCAGGCGCTTTACGATGTCGGGCTTGAATATATTAAGCTTGGCCAGCCGTCCACGACGCTTTCCGGCGGCGAGGCGCAGCGCGTAAAGCTTGCAACGGAGCTGGCGCGCCCCGCCACGGGCCGCACGCTCTATGTGCTCGACGAGCCGACGACGGGTCTGCACACGGCGGATGTGGACAAGCTCCTCGGCGTATTGCAGCGCCTTGTGGACGCGGGCAACACCGTCGTCGTCATAGAGCACAACCTGGACGTTATCAAAACGGCGGACTATATCATAGACCTCGGGCCGGAGGGCGGCAGCGGCGGCGGTACCGTCGTCTGCGCCGGGACACCCGAGGAGGTCGCCGCCTGCGCGGAGAGCTATACGGGGCAGTACCTGCGGGATATTCTGGCGCGCTGACGGGCCTTTTTCTCACGGATGTGGCCGCTCCGGCATATGCTGGAGCGAGGTGGTTTCGGTGGCGGCGTTCAAAATTCTTGCCGTGTTCATCGCGGCGATGCTCGCGGGCTTCGCGCTGTTGCTTCTATATGAGCTCATCCTTTCGCCGGTGCGGCCGGGGAAGGGCGAGCGGGTGGAGCTGCGGGTTTACATAAGCGGCTCCGCGCCGGGGCTTGAAAATACCCTGCGCGGGCTTTTGTGGCTGCGGAGCAGCGGCAGAATGAGGGCAGACATAGTTATCGTGGATACCGGCGCGGACGCGGAAACGCGTAGAACCGCGCGGATAATCTGCGAAAATAACGGCGGCGTGCGCCTTCTGAGCGCGCGCGAGGCGGAGAGATAATGGAAGAAGGAATCACAGAGCTTGCCGGGAGCGTAAGCGCGGTCGTTTATCAGAACGAGGAGAACGGCTATACGGTGCTCCGGCTCGAAACGGACGACGGAGGGACAGCCACGGTGGTGGGCTGTCTCCCCTTCGCCGTGCCCGGGGAGCAGCTGGCTCTGACGGGCCGATGGATGAATCATCAGACCCACGGAATGCAATTTAAGGCCGAGCAGGCGGAGCGGCTCATGCCCTCGAGCCTGAACGATATTTACACCTATCTTTCCTCCGGCGCGGTGAAGGGCGTGGGCCCCGCCACGGCGCGGCTTATCGTGGAGCGCTTCGGGGAGGACAGCCTCAGAGTGCTGGACGAGGAGCCGGAGCGGCTGGCGGAGCTTAAGGGCGTTACGCCAAAGCGCGCCAGGGAGATAGGAAGCGAGTTCAAACGGCAGGCCGCGATGCGGAGACTCATGGAGTTTTTCACGCAGCACGGGATAAACCTTGAATACGCGCTGCGTCTGTATAAAAGCTATGGCGACGAGGCGCAGGCCGCCGTGATGAATAACCCCTACATACTTGCGGACGAATATTTCGGCGCGGAGTTTGCGGAGGCGGACAGCCTGGCGCTCAGTCTTGGCTTTGAGGCGGACAGCCCCGAGCGCGTGGAGGCGGCGGCAAGCTTCGAGCTGAGCCATAACGCGAATAACGGCCATACCTTTATCCCGCGCCCCAAGCTCGCGGCGGCCGCCGCGCAGCTCATCGGCGTGAGCACGGATACGGCGGCGGAGGCGATAGACCGGCTCATCGAGGGCGGAGACATCGTCTGCGAAACGCTTGCGGGCGTCGAGGCCTGCTATCTCAGCCGCCTTTACTATGCCGAGACCTTCGTCGCGGACAGGCTGAGGTTCCTTTCGCAAACGGGGCACATTGAGGAAACGAACGCGGACCGGCTCATTGCCGACGCCGAGCGGGATATGGGCATAACGCTGGCAGAGGGGCAGCGCGAGGCTGTGCGCCTTGCGGCGGTTTCGGGCGTTATGGCGCTCACGGGCGGCCCCGGAACGGGCAAAACGACGACCGTCCGCGCCATTCTGCGCCTTTTCGACCGCCTGGGGCTTACAACGCTGCTCGCCGCGCCGACGGGCCGCGCGGCCAAGCGCATGAGCGAGCTCTGCGGGCAGGAGGCCTCCACCATTCACCGCCTGCTCGAAACCGGCTATGATGCCGACCTCGGCTCGCTCGTCTTCAAGCGCGACGGCAGCGACCCGCTCGACGCGCACGCCGTGATCCTGGACGAGTGCTCCATGATAGACGTCGTCCTCATGCAGGCGCTGCTCTCGGCACTGCCCGCGGGCTGCCGCCTTGTGCTGGTGGGCGACGCGGACCAGCTCCCGTCCGTGGGGCCGGGCAACGTTTTTTCGGACGTTATCCGCAGCGGCGTCGTGCCGACGGTGCGGCTCGAGCAGGTGTTCCGCCAGGCGGCGCAGAGCCGCATAGTGCGCTTTGCCCACCTTATAAACGAGGGCAAAACGCCGGATCTCCGCGAAAATAAGGGCGACTTCTTCTTCATGCGCAGGCGCGACGCGGAAAGCGCCGTGGATACGATAATCGAGCTCTGCGCAAGGCGCCTGCCGCAGAATATGGGCATAAGCCCCGCGCAGATCCAGGTGCTTTCGCCCACTCGGCTTTACGGCACCGGAACGGCGAACCTCAACAAGCGCCTCCAGGCGGCGCTGAATCCACCGGCGGAGGGCAAGCCGGAAAAGCAGTTTGGAGACGTTATCTTCCGCATTGGCGACAGGGTCATGCAGGTGCGGAACAATTACGACATCGTCTGGCGCAGGGCGAACGGCGAGAGCGGGACGGGCGTATTTAACGGCGACGTGGGGCATATCTGCGAGGTAGACCTCAAAAATCAGGCCCTGCTGGTGGAGTTTGACGACCGCAGGGCGGCCTATGGCTTTGATATGCTCGGCGAGCTGGAGCCTGCGTATGCCATGACGGTGCATAAGTCGCAGGGCAGCGAGTACCGCGCCGTGGTGCTGTCGCTCATGAAGGGCGCGAGCAGCCTCATGTCCCGCGCCGTGCTCTATACCGCCGTGACCCGCGCACGGGAGCTGCTCATCATAGTCGGCGACCCGGATATCGCCGCGGCAATGGTGGAGAATAATCGCCCGCAGAAGCGTTACAGCGGCCTGCGGCTGAGACTTGTGAACAATGAAAAAGCATAAATTTTCCGTTTTTGAGCTGTTTTATCCCCGGCGCTGTGTATTTTGCGGCAGAATTCTGGATAAAAATGCTTCAGAGGATATCTGCCGCGACTGCGTCCTGAAGCTGCCGTATACGGGCAGCGACTGGAAGGCAAGAGGCGAATTCTTTGAATATTGCGCCGCACCGCTGTATTACGAGGGCATTGCGGCGGAAGCCGTCAGGCGCTTCAAGTTCGGCGGAAAAAGCTCATATGCGCGCCTTATGGGGCGCATGATCGGAAACTGTGCGGCGGCGCACTGCGCAGGAGAGTTTGACGTTATAACCTGGGTTCCGATAAGTCGGCGGCGCATGCGAAAGCGCGGCTACTGTCAGGCACGCCTGCTTGCTCAGGAGGCGGCGAAGCGGCTTGGGGCGGACTGCGTCCGGCTGCTGAAGAAGCGCCGCCATACCCCGCCGCAGTCCACGCTTCACGGGCTTGCGGAGCGGAGGGCGAACGTGAGCGGCGCGTTCACGGCCACGGACAGGGACAAAATAGCGGGCAGAGACGTTCTGCTCATAGACGACGTTATCACCACCGGCGCAACGCTCAGCGAATGCACGCGCATTCTGTTGATGGCGGGCGCAAACAGTGTTCGCTGCGCGGTGCTGTGCCGCGCGCGGGAGAAAAACGCAAAAGGCAGGAGGACAAGCGCATGATATTTGGAAAGGACCTGGCCATAGATCTCGGCACGAACGCCGTGATCCTGTTCATGAAGGGCAGGGGCGTTGCTCTGCAGGAGCCGTCCGTTACGGCGCTGGATAAAAACAGCGGCAGACTGCTCGGCGTCGGCCTTGAGGCGCAGAAGATGCTCGGCAGAACGCCAGGAAACATCGTGGCCATCCGCCCGCTCAGGGACGGCGTTATCTCCGACTATGAAATGACGGAGCGGCTGCTGCGCGAGCTTATCCGCAAGGTGACCTCCTTCAGCCTTCTGAAGCCGCGCCTGCTCATAACCGTGCCGGGCTGTATAAGCGAGGTGGAGGAGCGCGCCGTGGTGGACGCCGGGATGCAGGCGGGCGCGCGCAGGGTGTACCTCATCGAGGCCTCCGTTGCCGCCGCGCTCGGCGCGAGCATGGATATCGCCCAGCCCTCCGGGCGCATGCTCGTGGATATCGGCGGGGGGAAGACGGATATCGCCGTTCTCTCGCTTTCGGGCGTTGTCGAGTCGCGTTCGCTCAAAACGGCGGGCGCGAGCTTTGACGAGGCGATCATAAGATACGTTAAGAAGAAGCACAGCATCCTCATAGGCGAGCGGAGCGCGGAGGAGATAAAAATAAATCTCGGCTGCGTTTATCCCGGCAGGAGCGACGCTTCCATGGAGGTCCGCGGCCGCTGCATGCTCACGGGCCTGCCGAAGATGTTCACCATCCGCTCCGAGGAGCTGCCCGAGGCCTTTGAGGAGGTAACGGAGCTGCTTGTGGACGGCGTTCGCGCCGTTCTTGAGGCGACGCCGCCGGAGCTGGCGGCGGACATTGCGGAAAACGGCATAACCGTAACTGGCGGGGGCGGCCTGCTCTACGGCATGGATAAGCTCATCGAGGCCAATACCGGCATAAGGACCCGCGTGGCGGACGATGCCGAGCTCTGCGCGGCCTACGGCGCGGGCAGGGCGCTCGACTGGCTTGGAGACATGCAGGAGGGGACCATAAACCTTGCCAGAAGGAAGCAGATGCGCTGATGGAGCCTGACAGAGAGAAAAGAAACGACAGAAATCCGCACGAGGGCCACCGCGAGAGAGTGCGCAGGCGCTTCGTAGCCGGAGGGCTGGACGGCTTTACGGAGCACGAGGCGCTGGAGCTGCTTCTGTGCTACGCCATCCCGCGCAGGGATGTGAACGGCCTTGCCCACCGGCTGATAGACCGCTTCGGCGGCCTTGCGGGCGTTCTGGACGCGCCGCTCGACGCTTTGACGGAAACGGAGGGCGTCGGCGAGCGCGCGGCGGTGCTGATAAAGCTTGTTCCGCAGCTGAGCAGAAGGTACATGCTCTCGCGTCTTGACGACGGGAAGAACGCCGTTCTGGACACCATTGAAAAGGCGGGGCAGTTCTTCGTGCCGTATTTTCACGCGCGCACGGACGAGGCGGTGTATTTGGCCTGCCTTGACCCGCGCTGCCGGCTCATAAGCTGCCGCATGCTGGCCGAAGGCAGCGGGGCCTTCGCCGCCATCACCGTAAAGCAGGTACTGGAGACGGCGGTGCGCGAGCGCGCCTTTTCGATAATTCTTGCGCACAATCATCCGAACGGGACCGTTGTCCCCTCGCGGGACGACGTTCAGTCCACTCTGCGCATCGTCCGCGCGCTTGAGGCCGCGGAGATACACTTTGTGGATCACATCATCGTTGCTGGCAGCGATTTTGCCTCCATGTCGGAGTGCGGCTACCTGAACTGAGGAGAAAAGCAGATGGCGGAATTTAAAGTTATAAGCGAATATTCGCCCTCGGGCGACCAGCCGCAGGCCATAGACGCGCTCGCGCGGGGGCTTGAGGCCGGACTGGACGAGCAGACGCTCCTTGGCGTTACCGGCTCGGGAAAGACGTACACCATGGCGAAGGTCATAGAGCGCGTTCAGCGCCCGACGCTCGTTCTGGCGCATAACAAGACCCTTGCCGCGCAGCTCTGCTCAGAATTTAAGGAATTTTTCCCGAATAACGCCGTTGAATACTTCGTTTCATATTATGACTACTATCAGCCCGAGGCCTATATCCCC
Source organism: uncultured Oscillospiraceae bacterium (assembly GCA_934546725.1). GTDB lineage: Bacteria > Bacillota > Clostridia > Oscillospirales > Oscillospiraceae > RGIG6375. The sequence continues at coordinate 7,819 of CAKTED010000022.1, forward strand.
CATACGGATACATACATAGAAAAGGACGCCGCGATAAACGACGAGATAGAGCGCCTGCGTCACTCGGCCACGACCTCTCTCTTCGAGCGGCGGGACGTCATCGTCGTCGCCTCGGTATCCTGCATCTACGGCCTGGGCGACCCCATTGATTACAAAAACATGGTCGTATCCTTCCGCGAGGGGCAGGAGAAAAGCCGCGACGAGGTGATAAAAAAGCTCATAGAGATTCGCTACGAGCGCAACGACATCGCCTTTGACCGCAATATGTTCCGTGTTCGCGGCGATACGCTGGAGATATTCCCTGTTTACGCGAAGGACTATGCCATCCGCGTGGAGTTCTTTGGCGACGAGGTGGACAGGATAAGCGAGATAAACCCCGTGACGGGCGCGGTGAACCGCCGCGTGGCGCATGCCGCCGTCTACCCCGCCTCGCACTACGTTACGACGCGCGAAAAGATGGAGCGCGCCATAGGCGTTATCGAAGCCGAAATGGAGCAGCGCTGCGCGCAGTTTAAGGAAGAGGGCAAGCTCGTGGAGGAGCAGCGCCTGCGCCAGCGCACGATGTATGACATTGAGATGATGCGCGAGATAGGCTATTGCAGCGGCATCGAGAACTATTCGCGGATAATAAGCGACCGCGCGCCCGGCAGCGCTCCAATGACGCTTCTGGACTATTTCCCGAAGGACTTCGTAATGTTTATAGACGAATCTCACGTTACGCTGCCGCAGGTGCGCGCGATGTACGCGGGCGACCACGCGCGCAAGAGCAGCCTTGTTGAGTACGGCTTCCGCCTGCCGAGCGCTTTTGATAACCGCCCGCTGAGCTTTGACGAGTTCACGCAGAGGATAAACCAGGTCGTCTATGTCTCTGCAACGCCCTCAGACTATGAGCGCGAGCGCTCGGGGCAGATCGTGGAGCAGATAATCCGTCCCACGGGTCTGCTTGACCCGATAGTCGAGGTGAGGCCGATAGAGGGGCAGATAGACGATCTTATCGGCGAGATAAATGAACGCGCGGCGCGCAGCGAGCGCGTGCTTGTAACGACGCTTACAAAGAAAATGGCGGAAAATCTCACGGAATATCTGCAAAAGGCGGGCATCCGCGTGCGGTATATGCACCATGACATAAACAGCATCGAGCGCATGGAGATAGTCCGCGACCTGCGCCTGGGCGAATTTGACGTGCTGGTGGGGATAAACCTTTTGCGCGAGGGTCTCGATCTGCCGGAGGTATCGCTCGTGGCGATACTTGATGCGGACAAGGAGGGCTTCCTGCGCAGCGAAACGAGCCTTATCCAGACGATAGGCCGCGCGGCGCGAAACGCCTCCGGCAAGGTAATAATGTACGCTGACACGGTAACGCCCTCGATGCGCCGCGCCATTGACGAAACGGAGCGCCGCCGCGCAAGGCAGGATGAATATAACCGCGAGCACGGCATAGTACCCAAAACCGTCATAAAGGGCGTGCGCGATATAATTGAGATATCCCGCCCGGAGGGCAGGGGGAAGGCGAAGCGGCAGGAAGCGGCAAAGCTCAGCCCGCAGGAGCGGGAGGAGGCCATTGCCCGGCTGGAGAAGGAGATGCAGCGCGCGGCAAAGCTGCTTGAATTTGAATATGCCGCCGTGCTGCGCGACCGCATTATAAAGCTCAGGGGACAAAAATAATTGGCGAAAGCCTATTCCAAATGGCGCGAAGATATGGTAAACTCAATAAAAGACGGCGGCTGCGCCGCCCGCCTTAAAGCGTAAGATAGAGAGAGGTTGTTTTTCATGATGACTCTTTGCCTTTTCATAATCGCAATAGCGTCCTACCTGCTCGGAGCGGTGAACGGCTCGATCATCGCCTCAAAGTACTTCTTCAAAAAGGATATCCGCAACTTTGGCAGCGGAAACGCGGGACTGACGAACTTTTACCGCATTTTCGGCAAAACCGGCATAATCGTGGTGCTGGCGATAGACATTGCCAAAACAGCGGCTGCCGTGCTGCTCGGCTGGGGGCTTATGAAGATCTATGACGCGGGCATGGTCGGCAAGCTCTTTGCGGGCTTCTTCGTGATGCTTGGCCACGCCTTCCCGATATACTATGACTTCAAGGGCGGCAAGGGCGTGCTCTGCGGCGGTATCCTTGTTCTCATGCTTGACTGGCGCATCGGCCTGCTCTGCTGGCTTGTATTCATCATCGCGGTAGCCATTACGCGCTATGTTTCGCTTGGCTCGATCTGCGCGGGCATCATGCTGCCGGTTGGCGTGGCTCTCTTTGGCGGCTGGTGGCTTCAGGTGGTTCTGGCGCTTATGTGCGGCCTGCTGCTCGTTATAATGCACAGGCAGAATATTCTGCGTCTCATAGCGGGAATGGAGCGCAAGCTCAGCTTTGGCGAGCCTGCCGGAAGGCCTGAAGGCCGCGACGGCGAGAAAAACCCGGCGGCGGAGAGGGCGGAGCGCCCGCGCCCGGCTCAGCAGCGCACACGCCGCGGCGGCGGGGCGAGGTTCAGCATGCTGGAGGATGTGGATGACGATACCGGGGACGAAGAGGACGACGACTGATCGGACAAATCACCGGATCGACATTTTGATACAAATAAGCCGTCCAAAGGGCGGCTTATGTTATTCAGGAGAAAGTAAACATGAAAATTTCCGTGCTTGAAAGCGGAAGCTGGGGAACGGCTCTTGCCGCTGCGCTGGCAAGAGAGGGGCACGACGTTTTGCTGCACTCGCTGCATTCCCCGCGCTCCGCGCTGCTTTATGAAAAACGTGAAAATCCGCGCCTGCCGGGCGTTGAGCTCCCGGCGGAGCTGAACTTTGCCGATGGGGCGGACGGAGTGGAGGATGCCGAGGCGGTGCTTTTTGTAACGCCATCCTTTGCCGTGCGCAGTACAGCTGCGAGTCTCAGAGGCAGAATACGCGACGATGCGCTCATCATTTCCGCGGCGAAGGGAATTGAGCGCGGCAGCTCGCTGCGCATGAGCCAGATCATTGCCGAGGAGCTTGGCGGAGAGGAGCGCCTGGCCGTGCTTTCGGGCCCGTCGCATGCCGAGGAGGTAGGCAGGGGAATGCCCACGGGCTGCGTTTCGGCATCCGTAAGCAGCCTGACGGCTCAGCGCGTGCAGGATATGCTCATGAGCCGCAGCTTCAGGATATATACCAGCTCAGATGTGATCGGCGTTGAGCTGTGCGGCGCGCTGAAAAACGTTATTGCCCTCTGCGCGGGCGTTTGCGCAGGACTGGGCTACGGCGATAACACCGCCGCCATGCTCATGACGCGCGGCCTGAACGAGATGGCCAATCTCTGTGCGGCGCTCGGAGGAAGGAAGGAAACGTCGGCTGGACTTGCGGGCGTGGGCGACCTGATCGTTACCTGCACCTCGCGCCATTCCCGCAACCGCACGGCGGGTACATATATCGGACAGGGCATGACTGTCGAGGAGGCCTGCAAAAAGGTCGGCGCCACGGTCGAGGGCTATTTTGCCACCGCCGCCGCGCTGGAGCTGTCAAAAAAGGCCGGCGTGGAGATGCCGATAGCAGAGGAGCTGGGCATGGTGCTGTTCGAGGGCAAGCCTCCGCGCGAGGCGACAATGGAGCTCATGCTCAGAGCGAAGAAGGACGAGCTGGTAGATACCTGGCTCGAGGGCCGGTAAGAGTATAATATGGCGCGGGACTGACGCATTTTTGCGCAGTCCCGCGCTTTTTGTACGCATTGGGTGGTGCGTCCGTGACTGTGGACGCGGAAGCCTGCGGTCCGTCATTCAGAGGCCGAAGGCCGTAGAATCAACCTCCCCCGTCTCGGCCGCGAACCCAGCGTAGCGGATCGCGGCCGAAAACTGCGCCCGCAGGCGCGTTTCGAGGCCAACCGCCGCATAGCGGC
>CAKTED010000023.1 GCA_934546725.1 uncultured Oscillospiraceae bacterium
TATGAGCGTTGCGTTGAGCGTTGTGGAGTTTTCAAAGCTGCCGTAGGCCACGATTTCGGAATACGGCGTTATCTGAGAAACTCCGAGGGCTTTGCCGGTGGCGGCGTTATAGATTGGCGCGGAGGTTAGCGCGTTTACATAATAGAGCTTGCCGGATATGAGCAGTATGATCTGGCGGTTTTTGCTGTCAACGTTCAGAACGGTGCCGCTGAGCTTGCCGGTCTGGACCGTTACCTCCTCGCTTTCAACGTTGACGGAGGTTATGGTGGAGTTGAAGACCGTTGCCGTGATCCTGCTGCCGGCCTTTACGGAGGAGAGGAGAACGGAGGTCTTGCCCTTATAGACCGTAACATTGTCCGCAAGCAGATATCTTGTGCTGCTGCCGCCGTCGGCCGCAATTTCCCAGTATGTACCGGAAACGCTCTCGATAACCGAGGTCACTGTGCCGGAAACGCTGGTTTCGGCGGCCGCGGAGACGATTTTGCTGACGATGCCGTTTTTGATGTCGACGGATACGCTGTCTCCGACGCCGAGACGGTCCACGCTTATCTCGTAGCTGCCCATGTAAATGTCGGGAAGAGAGGATATGTCGAAGCCGAAGTACCATATCGCACCGTCGGCGTCCTTCAGCCGGAGCTCAACGGTCGTTCCGTAGGAGATATCGGCAATGGTACCGCCGAGCGTGAGACTGTAATCCGTCGCCGTTACCTCGGCGGCGCTGCCGTCCACGAGCTTCAGAATGACGTGGTAGTTCTTTTTGAGGTCGTTCACGCCGCAGTCCCTGCCGTCGAGCGTGATGGGTGCCTTTGCTGCGAGGGAATAGCGCGTGTCGCGAACGCTGCCAATGGGGACGACGTTTACAGAGCCGGTGGAATAATCAGAAGAGGAGTAAACGGAGCCGCTGACATACTGAGTGTTGGAATCATAGCTTATACTGCACGAGGTGACGGCGCCATCCTTATAATAAACGCGGGCGTAGCTGCCGACGTATGCCGTTGTGAGCGCCGCCGATTCGCCGTTTGCGCTGATTTTGGCCGAGGAGGCCGTTTTGAGCTCGAGCTGAAGGCCGTTTGTAAGCTCAATGCGCATGTTCGAGGCGCCGACTGAGCGTATGACGCCCTCGCAGACCGAAGCGTTTTTGTACTCGGGGATAGCAAGCTCAAGCTCCTCGCTGTCTATGAAGCTGAGCGTTCTGTAAAGCATTGCGGAAGCTACGGCGCGAGTGACGGTCTGCGTGGGGTTAAAGCGGTTGGATTCATCGCCGTCAACTATCTTTGCGTCGTAAAGAATGGCCACGCTGCCGCGAAAATCTCCCGTCAGATGCTCCGTGTCCTCAAACGGGAGAGCAACGTTTGCCGCATCGGCAAGATCGCCGCTGAGTCTGAGCGCGCGGACAAGGTAAAGAGCGAAGTGCTGCTTGTCCACAGGAGCCGCGAGGTCGACGGAGGAAAGCTCGCTTTCGGTGATAATGCCCGCAGCAAGGCAGGTGCAGAGCTCGTTTTTTGCCCATGAGAGAGAAGAAGGAACGGTGGAATCGACCTTTGAGGAGAAGTCGCCGCGGATGAGCGCGGCGGTATCGTCATCCAGCGCGTAGAATCGGGAGAGCAGAACCAGGGTCTCGCAGTTCGTTATCTGTCCGCCGGGGCGGAAGGAGCCGTCCTCATAGCCGGAAAAATATCCCTTCTGGCTCAGAGAATCTATATATTCCCTGGCCCAATAGCCGTCGCCGACGTCACTGAAGGCCGCAAAGGCGGAGGAAGCGAGCGTAAAGGCTGTTGTCAGCGCAAGAAGGCCGGATAAAATGCGTTTGCCGCGAAAAGTGAATTTCATGGGAACACCTCCGTAAATATCAGAATTCAGAATGTTCAGTGCTTACGCTTACATTTAATCACACATAAAAAGCTATGTCAACACGACAAAACGTTACTTTTGCACAAAAACGTCATGCTGTGCAAATAACTGTTGACAGGAGGGAAGAGAAGATAGTAAAATATTAAAAATACGTGCGGAGAGGAGAATCAGCTGGTGAACTGTATTTTGAAAAACGCTTTCGTTTTCAGAGACGGAGTATTTTCAAAAAAAGACGTTCTTGTTCATAACGGCTCTGCTTTTTTTGTTGAGGGGGGCAGTGCTTCCAAAAATAAAGCTCCTGTTATTGACTGTACTGGTAAATTGATCTTTCCCGGCTTCGCTGATGTTCATGTTCATTTGCGGGAGCCGGGTTTTTTTTATAAGGAAACTGTTGAAAGCGGCACGGCTGCCGCTGCGCGCGGCGGCTTTACGGATGTCTGCGCCATGCCAAATCTTGATCCCGTGCCGGACTGCCCTGAAAATCTGGCCGTGGAGCTGGGGGCGATTGAGCGCGGAGCGCGCATAAGGGTGCATCCCTATGGCGCGATAACTGTCGGACGCAGGGGAGAGCGCCTTGCCGACATGGCCGGTATGGCCGGGAGCGTTGTGGCTTTTTCAGACGACGGCAGCGGAGTGCAGGATGACGGGATGATGCGGGAGGCCATGACGGAGGCCAAAAGGCTTGGAAAAATCATAGCGGCGCACTGCGAGGTGAATTCTCTTCTGAACGGCGGCTGCATACACGCCGGAGAATATGCCCTGAAGCACGGCCACCGGGGAATATCCTCCGAAAGCGAGTGGAAGCAGATAGAGCGGGACATTGAGCTTGCCGCGCAGACGGGCTGCGCCTACCACGTCTGCCATATATCCTGCCGCGAGAGCGTCGAGCTCATCCGGCAGGCGAAGAAAAGCGGCGTTGACATAAGCTGCGAGACCGCCCCGCATTACCTCTGGTTCTGCGAGGAGGACCTTATCGAAAACGGCCGCTTCAAGATGAATCCTCCCCTGCGTTCGCGAGGCGATATGCTCGCGCTGCTCGAGGGCGTGGCGGACGGAACGGTGGACATGATCGCTACGGATCACGCGCCGCATTCGGCGGAGGAAAAAAGCCGGGGCCTTCGGGACAGCGCCATGGGCGTTGTGGGGCTCGAGACCTCGTTTGCCGCCTGTTATACGGGTCTTGTCCGGAAAAATATCATAGGACTCGAAAGGCTTGTGGAGCTGATGCACACGGCTCCCTGCCGCCGCTTTCATATTGGCAATGAGCTGCGCGACGGCGGACCGGCGGATCTTGCGCTCTTTGAGCTTGAAAGGCCGTATAAGGTGGACAGCGGCGAGTTTCTTTCAAAGGGACGGGCTACGCCGTTTGAGGGAACGGAGCTTTACGGACGCTGCCTTATGACCTTCTGCGGCGGCGAAAAGGTTTGGGAAGAGGGAAGCTTATGAAAAAAAGCATTTTTGAGATCACGGAAAATGTCTGCATCGCAAAAAATACGTGGCGCATGCGCCTTCGCGGAGACACCGGCGATATTATAAGGCCGGGGCAGTTCATAAATATCGAGCTGGACGGCTTTTATCTGCGTCGACCCATCTCCGTGTGCGACTGCGTGGGCGATGAGATAACGATAATATATAAGGTCGCAGGAAAGGGAACAGAGTACATGTCCTTCCTTGGAGCCGGGAAGAAGCTGGACGTTCTTTCCGGGCTTGGGAACGGCTTTGATACCCGCAAATGCGGCGATTTTCCGCTGCTCGTTGGAGGCGGAGCGGGAGTCGCGCCGCTGTACCTGCTTGCGAAAGAGCTTGCGCGGGCGGGAAAAAGGCCGATGGTGATAATCGGCTTCGGCAGCGCGGATGAGGTGTTCCTTGAGGACGAGTTCAAATCTCTGGGGCTTGAGTGCGTCGTTACCACGGCAGACGGAAGCCGGGGCGTGCGAGGCTTTGTGACGGATGCGCTCGGCTCACTCAGCCGCGAGCCGGACCAGCTTTTTTCCTGCGGTCCGGAGGTAATGATGAAGGCGCTTGCCGAAAAAACGACCTGCCCCGGTCAGTTCAGCTTTGAGGAACGCATGGGCTGCGGCTTTGGTGCGTGCATGGGCTGCAGCTGCAAAACGAAGTACGGAAGCAAACGCATTTGCCGCGACGGCCCGGTGCTTGACAGGGAGGAGATAATATGGTAAACACGTCCGTAAGGCTTGGGAGCATGCAGCTGGATAATCCCGTTATACCGGCGAGCGGGACCTTTGGGTTTGGATATGAATTCGCGGAGCTTTATGACATAAATATTCTCGGCTCCATATCCCTGAAGGGGACGACGCTTGAGCCGCGCTTCGGCAATCCAACGCCGAGAATCGCGGAATGCACGGCTGGCCTGATAAACTCCGTCGGCTTGCAGAACCCGGGAATAGATCAGGTCCTGAGCCGTGAGATACCCGAGCTTGAAAAACATTATAAAAAGCCCGTCATAGCCAATATAAGCGGATTTTCGGTTGACGAATACGTCAAATGCTGCGAAGAGGCCGATTCCTGCGATAAGATTGGCATGATAGAGCTCAATATAAGCTGTCCGAACGTACATAACGGCGGAATGAGCTTCGGGACCTCGGTCGAGAGCGCCTTTCAGGTAACGAAGGCCGTTAAGGCGGCGACGAAAAAGCAGATTTTCGTAAAGCTTACGCCAAACGCGCCGAATATCGCCGAGATAGCCGCCGCCTGCGAAAGCGCGGGGGCGGACGGCATAAGCCTGATAAACACGCTGCTCGGTATGAGGATCGATCTGAAGCGCCGCAGACCGGTCATAGCCAACGTGAAGGGCGGATTTTCCGGCCCGGCGGTTTTCCCCGTGGCGCTCAGGATGGTCTATGAGGTATATGAGGCCGTCAGGATACCGATAATGGGCATGGGCGGCGTTTCCACGGCGGCAGACGTTATTGAAATGATGCTTGCCGGAGCGACCGCCGTTCAGGTGGGCGCGGCGAACCTTAAGGATCCGTTCGCGTGCAAAAGCATAATCGAATCGCTCCCTGAGGAGATGGAGAAGCTGGGGATCGATGATCTTTCAAAAATAATTGGAGGTGCGCATTAATGGGAAAGGACGTTATTATTGCCTGCGATTTTCCCTCGGGCAGGGCGGCGCTGGACTTTCTGGACGGGATGAAGGGCGCAAAGCCCTTTGTAAAGATCGGCATGGAGCTTTTTTATGCCGAGGGGCCGGAGATAGTACGCGAGCTGAAAAAACGGGGAATGAAAATATTTCTCGACCTGAAGCTGCACGATATCCCCAATACTGTCGGCTCGGCGATGAAGGTGCTCTCCACGCTCGGCGTTGATATGACGAACGTCCACGCCGCGGGCGGCAGGGCGATGATGGAGGCCGCGCTTGCCGGTCTTACAAGGCCGGACGGCACGAGGCCGCTGCTTATAGCCGTAACGCAGCTTACCTCCACGAGCGAGAGGATGATGCGCGGCGAGCTGCTTATCGAAAAGCCGATAGGCGACGTTGTGGAGTCGTATGCGAAAAACGCCATGGCCGCGGGGCTGGACGGCGTTGTCTGCTCGCCGCTCGAGGCGGGACTGGTCCACGGAAACGTCGGAGCGGGCTTCCTTACGGTCACGCCGGGCATACGCTTTGCGGGCGGGGACGTCGGCGATCAGTCGCGCGTGACCACGCCGGAAAAGGCGAAGAGGCTGGGGTCCGATTACATAGTCGTTGGCAGACCGATAACAAGGGCGGAGGATCCTCTTGCGGCGTATGAGCGCTGCATGGCGGATTTTGTCGATTGAGATAAGGGAAAGGAAAGTGAACACAATGGAGAAAAAAATTGCCGAGGCGCTGCTTTCGATCAAAGCGGTGTTTTTCAGACCGGATGAGCCCTTCACCTGGGCGAGCGGGATAAAAAGCCCGGTTTACTGCGATAATCGCCTCATCCTCACGGCGCCGGAGGTGAGAACGCTCGTGGAAAAGTCCATCGCCGAGACGGTGGAGCGCGAGTATCCCGACTGCGAGGTGCTTATGGGTACAAGCACGGCCGGAATAGCCCACGCGGCCATAGTCGGCCATATCCTCAAGCTGCCGATGGGCTATGTTCGCGGCAGCGCAAAGGATCACGGACGCAATAATCAGATAGAGGGAAGGCTGGAAAAGGGCCAGAAGGTCGTGGTTATCGAGGACCTTATCTCCACAGGCGGCAGCGTTATCGAGGTTGTAAATGTACTGCGCGAGGCTGGAGCGGAGGTTTTGGGCGTGGCGAGCATATTCACCTATAATATGGCCGCCTCGGCCAGAAAGCTTGCGGAGGCGGACGTAAGGAACGTGAGCCTGACGAATTTTGACGTAATAGCGGACGTTGCGGCGCAGACGGGCTATATAAGGCCCGAGGATGTAAAGCGCCTTATCGCGTTCAGAAATAACCCCTCCGACGAAAGCTGGATGAGCAGATGAGAAGTCTTATAGATATAAACGAGCTGTCCACCGAAGAGATAGACAGCCTTATCGCCACGGCGAACGATATAATGCGGGATCCCGATAAATACGCCGAAAAGTGCAGAAGAAAGAAGATAGCAACGCTTTTTTACGAGCCCTCCACCCGCACGAGACTGAGCTTTGAATCCGCCATGCTCGAGCTGGGCGGCAGCGTCATAGGATTTTCCGAGGCGAGCTCCAGCTCCTCCTCCAAGGGCGAGAGCGTTGCCGATACGGCGCGCACGGTGAGCTGCTTCGCGGATATAATCGCAATGCGCCACCCCAAGGAGGGAGCGCCTTACGTTGCGTCGAAGGCCGTTAACATACCCGTTATAAACGCGGGCGACGGCGGTCATAACCACCCTACGCAGACGCTTGCGGACCTGCTCACAATAAGCCGCGAGAAGGGGAGGCTGAGCAATATGACGGTCGGCCTGTGCGGAGACCTGAAGTTTGGCCGCACGGTGCATTCTCTCATAAGCGCCCTTTCACGCTACGAGGGGATAAAATTCGTCATGATCTCGCCCGAGGAGCTGAGAGTGCCGGACTATGTGCTGGATACTCTCAAAAAGAAAAATATTCCCTTCGTGGAGACTCGCTCGCTCGAGGAGGCCATGCCTGAGCTTGACATACTCTACATGACCCGCGTTCAGCGCGAGAGATTCTTCAACGAGGCGGATTATGTCCGCCTGAAAAACAGCTATATTCTTACGCCGGACAAGCTCGAAACGGCAAAAAAGGACCTTGCCATCCTGCACCCGCTGCCGAGAGTCAACGAGATATCCACGGCGGTGGACGCGGACCCGCGCGCATGCTACTTCAAGCAGGTGCTTTACGGCAAATATATCAGAATGGCGCTTATAATGATGCTGCTGGAGGTGGAATGAATGAATATCGATTCTATCAGAAACGGCTATGTCATAGACCACATCAAAGCCGGTACAAGCATGGAAATATACCACTTTCTTAACCTCGAAAAGCTCGATTGCAGTGTTGCGGTAATCAAGAATGCCATGGGTAAATCCGGAAAAAAGGATATCATCAAGATAGACGAGCTCATTGACCTTGACCTCGACGTGCTTGGATATCTCGACCCCGGCATAACCGTGAACAGGGTGCGAGACGGCGAAATAATCGAAAAAAGCAAGCTGGCTCTGCCGCAGGAGCTGCACGGAGTTATTTCCTGTAAAAACCCGCGCTGCATAAGCTCTGTCGAGCAGGAGCTGCCGCAGCACTTTCGCCTTACCGACCCGGAAAACGGCGTTTACAGGTGCGTTTACTGTGACGCAAGAGCCGAAAGAAAGAAATAAACGGGGTAATATGGACGCGTAAGGGGCGCCCCACAACCAGTGGACGCGGAAGCTCAAACCTTCCGTCATTCAGAGGGGTACGCAGTACCCCGTGGAATCCCCCGGTCAGGAGCGGGGCAGTACGTCGACAGTGGACGCGTAAAGCGCCCCTTCCCCACCGTCATCCTCGCGAAGCGGGGATCCCCCTTGGAGGGGCAGAACGGTACGTCATCGTTACCCCGGTGGAACCAACGGTGGGATTCCCGCGCGGAGCGCGAGAATGACAGCAGATTTTCAGCATCGTCGTCGTTACCCCGGCGGAACCATCAGGGGGATTCTTCGCCTGCTTGCGCAGGCTCTGAATGACAGCAGATAATAAGCTTCGCTCCCTCTGAATGACGTGCATAATCATAACAATATAAACAGAAAAGAAGGAGAAGCCGTATGAACAGCGGCTTCTCCTTCTTTTCCATATTGTAGTAATATCAGGCCTTTTTCAGCATGCTGGTCTTTTTGAGTCTCGGAATTACCTGAGTTTCTACGAGACTGATAACGACAGTCTCAAGCGGGATCATAACGGCTACCTTGACAAGGCGGCTGGGATAAAGCGCGGCATAGCTCAGCTTATACCAGATGTGAAGCACAACGGGCGTGCAGATAAGAGTGAAAACAACACTGTTGAAAAGCGAGGCGATGAAGGCGGCCACGATGCCGCCGATGCGGTCGGGGTTGCTGGAATTGCGGCAGAGCTTACGAATGGCGCCCTTTATGGCTCTGTTTACAGGCGAACCGTCATAGAGCCACATGCCGTAGGCAAGACCGGCCAGCGCGGCGATGATGGTGAACATGGGGTTGAAGCCGCCGCCCTGGAAGAGAATAACGCCCAGAAAGTCGGCAAGCGCGGCGATGATGCAGGTATATACGGGGCCGAAGCAGAGCGCCGCGAAGATGAGCGGAATAAAGTTGAAGCTTATCTGAATCATGGGCAGGTTTACGCCGAGAAATTCGGCAAGAACGATGGTCATGGCGGTAAGTACACCGCAGATGCTAATGGTTTTTGCATTCAGCTTTTTCATTTGTATTATTCTCCTTTTGTGGTGGAATTTGACGCATTAATGTTAAGCGTTAAAATGTATTGCGACCAAAATATGTTCTCACGTCGCCGACCTGATAGAGTGAGCCGAAAACGCAGATAATGTCATCCTTCGCGGCCTCGGCAAGAACCGTATCCAGCGCGTCGGAGATGGTGTCGAACGAGCGCACGGGCGCATGACAGCGGATGCGTATCTCCTCGGCGAGCTTTTCTGCTGAAAGGGCGCGGTAGCTGTTCGGCGCGACAGCGTAAAACTTTTCCGCAAGCGGGGCGATAACGTCAAGGCTGGAGTCATAGTCCTTATCCGCCAGCACTCCGCAGACTATCGTGAGCTTGCGGCCGGGGAAGATGGAGCGGAGCGTTTCGGCAAGCGCCGTTGTGCCCTGCGGGTTATGTGCGCCGTCAACGATAACGATGGGGTCGCGGCGGAGCACCTCGACTCTGCCGGGCCAGTGTGCCTGCTCAAGCCCGTCGCGCAGGCTCTGCTCGGAGATGCTCCAGCCGCGCCTCCTGAGCTGCTCAATGCAGCGGATGGCGACCGCGACGTTTCGCAGCTGATAATTGCCAAGAAGCTTTATTTTGAGATCCTTATAGCCCTCGTAGTCAAAAACCGTGCCGTCTATGGTCATGCTCTTTATTACGGCCTTACTGCCGTCGGCGACGAACATTTCGCGGCCGTGTTTTGCCGCGGCGTCCGCAAAAACGTTCATAACGCCCTCGGACTGCGCGTAGGCGATGACGGAGCCGCCGCCGGATTTGATTATTCCGGCCTTTTCGCCCGCAATGAGCTCGAGCGTATCTCCGAGCTCCGCCATATGGTCGTAGCCGATGTTCATGAGGACGTAGGCCTCGGCCTCGGGGATGGAATTGGTCGCGTCGAGCCTGCCGCCCATGCCGACCTCGAGCACGACGATATCGCAGCCGCCGCGCTTGAAGTAGACAAAGGCGAGAGCGGTGATAAGCTCGAATACCGTCGGCCTGCGGTAGCCTTTGGCCTCAAGCCTGTCGGAGGCCTGCTCCAGCTCCTCTGTGATGGCGGCGATATCGTCCTTTGATATCTGCACGCCGTCGATCTGAATGCGCTCCGTGAACTCCTGAATGTACGGCGAGGTGTAGAGCCCGGTGCGGTAGCCTGCTTTGGAAAGAACGGAGCTGATAAAGGCGGAGGCCGAGCCCTTTCCGTTCGTTCCGGCAATGTGGACATACTTCATGCCGAGCTGGGGGCTGCCCAGCTCGCCCAGCAGCGCGTCCATCACGTCGCGTTCAAGAATTGAACCGGACATGGACGCCCTGTCAAGCAGTAACAGTGCTTCTTCGTAGGTCATAAGATTCCTCCATAACTATTTCCCGCCGCTGAACGAGATGAAAGCTGTTTTCCACACAGACAAAAAAACACCTTCCTTTGCCGTACACAAAAGAAGGTGTAATCTCAGTCGAAAAAGACTATTCCGTCATATGTGCCAGCGGACGCGAGACTGAATCATAAACCCTGTGGTTTTTCGTCCGGGGGGCGACTTCCCATCCCGCCGGCACTTAATGCTCAGTCTCTACTCTGACTATATCTTCGACTTCCATATTAACATAAAAGCGTGCGTTGTCAATAGCCTGTAGATCAAGTGGCGAAAAATATTTGTGATGAGCGCGTCATTCAGAGGGAGAGGGTGCTGTAATGCAGAATTGTTTTTGGGATTGACGGTTGTGGAGAGCGAGGTTTATTATCTGCTGTCATTCAGAGCGGGCGATTGTAAGATCATTTCCGTCATTCTTCGCCTGCGCAAGCAGGCGAAGAATCCCCCGGTTGGTTGCGACAGGGTAACGACAAGCATTTCTCAAAACATGCTGTCATTCTCGCGCTCTGCGCGGGAATCCCACCGTTGGTTGCGACAGGGGAGCGATGTCGAACTGCTCTGCCGCTCCGTGGGGGATTCCACGGCCACTGCGTGGCCTCTGAATGACGGAGAGGGTGAGTCTGCGCGTCCACGTTTTTTGCCGCACCCTGCCGCGCACTTCACCCATTGCACGTCATTCAGAGGGAGCGAAGCGACCGAAGAATCCCTCGGTTGGTTGCGACAGGGTAACGATAAGCATTTCTCAAAACATGCTGTCATTCTCGCGCTCCGCGCGGGAATCCCCCGGTTGGTTGCTGTGCAGTAACGATGTTGTGCTGCCCCGTCCCTCCGTAGGGAATCCCCGCTTCGCGATGATGACGGAGGAAAAGGGGACCCTCGCGCGTCTACGGTTTGCCGTAAACAATGCTTTTTCGACAGACTGAAACATTACGTTGGCCGAAAAAAGAGCTTATCTTATCTCCAAATTGGCGAGGGCGTAGTTATCGTCCCAAAATGCGCTATATGTAGCTTCGATTTTCAACTGCAACGCGTTATGGAGGGGTACGGTGTAATGCTGCGGCAACGCTTCAGGATCCATTTCAATAGAAAATGTGAGAGTTCCGTCAAGGTAGAAATTATATGTAATTGGATCCATTTCGGTTTCATCAATGTGACCAATGTCAAATTCCAAAGCGGTATACTGTCCGTTAAGATTATAAAGGGCGTAACCATTGTTCATTGTAATAGCATGGGCATATTTAGTAGCGGCCATGGTAACGGTGGTGGGTTCGTGATAATTTTTTGTCTGATACGGAGGGCATACGTCGTTGAGGTACTGCTTCTGGCCGGGCATCTCGCCTATGTACAC
>CAKTED010000024.1 GCA_934546725.1 uncultured Oscillospiraceae bacterium
ATCATGGGCTCCGCGCTGGAAAAGAGCGCCGGCGGGCGGCTCAACGCGCTGCTCGGCAGGCTCACGGCGAACCGCTTCAAGGGCTTCCTGACCGGCCTGGGCATAACCGCCGTCATCCAGAGCTCCTCGGCCACGACGGTCATGGTCGTCGGCTTCGTAAACTCCGGGCTTATGACGCTGCGGCAGGCGACGGGCGTCATCATCGGCGCGAACGTCGGCACGACGGTCACGGCCTGGATACTCAGCCTCACCGGCATCCAGGGCACGAGCGTCCTGCTCCAGCTGCTCAAGCCCAGCTCCTTCACGCCCATCCTCGCCGCCGCCGGCATCGTGCTGTACATGATGTGCCGCTCCGGCAAAAAGAAGGACGCGGGCCTTATCCTGCTTGGATTTTCAACTCTCATGTTCGGAATGGATACAATGTCCGGCGCCGTCGAGGGGCTGAAAAACGTTCCGGAGTTCCGCAATATTCTCACGATGTTCTCAAATCCCCTTCTCGGCGTGCTGGCCGGAACGGTGCTCACGGCCATAATCCAGAGCTCCTCCGCCTCCGTCGGCATCCTCCAGGCGCTTTCGAGCACGGGGCAGATAACCTACGGCTCCGCCATCCCCATCCTCATGGGCATGGATATCGGCACCTGCATCACGGCCATGCTCGCCTCCATCGGCGCGAACCGCAACGCGCGCCGCGCCGCGATGGTCCACCTCTACTTTAATATAATAGGTACTGTCGTCTGGCTGGGGCTTTTTTACGCGCTCAACGCCGTTGTAAATTTCGCCTTCACGGAGTATACTGTAAACGAGCTCGGCATAGCCGTTGTAAACTCCACCTTCAAAATTCTCAGCACGGCGCTGCTGCTGCCGCTCTCCGGCCTGCTTGAAAAGCTCGCCTGCCTCACCGTTCGCGGTGACGAGGAGAGGGACGATATCATCGAGCTCGACGAGCGCCTTTTCGTCACGCCCGCCGTGGCGATAGAGCGCTGCCATAACGTTACCGTGACCATGGCCGAAACGTCCGTGGACGCGCTCAAAAGCTCCCTCACGCTGCTGGATAAATATGACGCGAAGCTTGCCCAGCACGTGCGCACGGAGGAGGCGGAGGCAGACCGCTATGAGGACGGCATCGGCACCTACCTCGTAAAGCTCTCGAGCCACGCCATGAGCGATAAGGACAGCGCCGAGGCCTCCGAGCTGCTGCACATGATAGGCGACTTTGAGCGCATATCCGACCACGCCGTGAACATTCTCGAGTCGGCGGAGGAGATGAAGGAAAAGGGTCTGGTCTTTTCCGGCGCGGCGCAGCGCGAGCTTGGCGTGATAACCGGCGCGGTGAACGAAATTCTCGACCTTGCGCTCAGCGCCTTTGAGCACGGCGATCTGGCCTCCGCCGCGCTCGTGGAGCCGCTCGAGCAGGTGGTGGACACGCTCAAGGAGCAGCTGCGCGCGCGCCACATTCTGCGCATGCAGAAGGGCGAATGCAGCATAGAGGCGGGCTTCGTATGGTCCGACCTGCTGACGAATCTTGAGCGCGTGGCCGATCACTGCTCCAATATCGCGGGCTGCGTCATCGAGACCTCGCACAGGAGCCTTGACCTGCACGGCTACATCCGCGACGTAAAGTCCGGCAGCACGGAATTTATAAGCAATTACAACGCCTTTGCGCAGAAGTACGCTCTCGTTGGCGAATGAGCGGCCGCGCCGGGCGATCATGGGAGATGTGTTTTAATGACCGTTACTTACAGCTACGGCGCAAACCTTTACGTTAACAGCACGAACCGCTGCGACATGCACTGCGACTTCTGTCTCAGAAGGCTTGGGGACGGCGTGGGCGAGGCGGACAGCCTCTGGCTCGAGCGCGAGCCGACGCGCGAGGAAATATGGGCCTCCATCCGCGAGCGCGACCTTTCGGGATATAAGGAGCTGGTCTTCTGCGGCTACGGCGAACCGGCCTACCGCCTGCACGATATCCTCTGGGTCTGCGACCGCGTTCGCGAGACTTCGGATATCCCCATCCGCATGGATACGAACGGCCACGCAAACCTCATCTGGGGCGAGGATGTCGCCCCGCTGTTCAGGGGGCGGTTCGACACCGTTTCCGTTTCGCTCAACGCGAAGGACCGCGAGACGTATGACCGCCGCTGTCAGCCGGATTTTGAAAACGGCTATGAGGCCATGCTCGACTTTACCCGGGAAATCATAAGGTACGTCCCGCGCGTCGTCATGTCCGTGGTGGACTGCATCCCCGCCGATGAGATCGAGGTCTGCCGCAGGGTGTGCCAGGACATCGGCGCGGAGTTCCGCGTGAGAATATTCGGGCAGTAATGTATGATGATGAAGCTGGCGCGCAGGCTCTGCGCGCCAGCTTTGCGCTCTGAGCATTGTCCATTGCGCACTTCCACCCTTTGCACGTCGTTCAGAGGGAGCCGCAGGCGACCGAAGAATCCCACGGATGGTTCCACCATGGTAACGACAACGTACCTTTCCGCCCTCCGCAGGGGATCCCCGCTGCGCGAGGATGACGGAGGAAGACGTGACCCTCCCGCGTCCACTGTTGGGGTGCCCTGCCCCTGACCGGGGGATTCCACGGGCTTCGCCCTCTGAATGACGGAAACTTTGAGTCCCCGCGTCCACTATGCCCGCCCCCATCCCGCGCCCCCTCCCCCCCCCCGCGCCAAAATTTCTTGACAGGCGCGGGCAATGGTGCTATCGTTAAAATAACGTGTTCACTTAATATATGGGATTAGGATGGATGAAATGAAAAACAGAAAAATGCTCCCGGCCGTTATCGGCTGCCTCGTTGTGCAGCTCTGCGTCGGAATACTTTACCTTTGGAGCGCCTTCAAGGGCAACATCGTCGCGGCCTATGGCTGGAACGCGGGCGCGGCAACGATGGTCTCGTCATATATGCTCTTCGCCTTTGTTTTCGGCAACCTCATCGGCGGCTTCATCAACGACAGGAAGGGTCCGAAGCTTACCTGTATCCTCGGCGTGTGCCTCTTTTCCGCGGGCATCGCGCTCAGCGCGTTCGTTCGCTCGGTTGCGCTTTTTGACCTTACCTACGCCATAATGGCCGGTCTCGGCTCCGGCTTTGCCTACGGCGCGTGCATTTCCTGCATTCAGAAGTGGCTGCCGCACAAGCGCGGCCTCGCCTCCGGCCTTGCCTGCTCGGCCTTCGGTCTTTCCACCGTTATTTTCACGCCCGTGAGCAACTGGCTGATGAATCTCAACCGCGGCGCGGACGGCATTGTGAGCTTCACGCCGGTGTTCCTCATCATGGCGGGCGTTTTCGCCGTGCTCGGCATACTTGGCTGCATCTTCATCTCCCTGCCGGACGAGGCGTACATAAAGAGCCTGAACCTTCCCGCGAAGGCCTCCACCGCCGCCGCAAGCTTCTCCCTCGGCCAGGCAATGAAGACCCCGGCCTTCTGGGCGCTGTTCTTCTCCATCTTCTTCATCAACGGAACGTGGAACCTCTGCGTGCCGCTCATCAAGGATCTTGGCATGGAGCGCGGCCTTGCGGAGTCCGCCGCCATCGCCTGCGTATCCTTCACGGGCATCACGAACGCCGCCGGCCGCCTTATCATGGCCACGCTTTCGGACAAGCTCGGCCGCGCGAACACCATGTTCATCCTCTGCGGCATAACGCTCGCCGGCGCGCTGCTCATGACCTTCATCGGCGGCTACGGCTACTTTGCCACCATTGCGCTCATTGCCTTTGCCTACGGCGGCCCCTCCGCGCTCAACGCCGCGCTCTGCACCGACCTTTTCGGACCCAAAAATTCCGGCACGAACTACGGCGTGGCCATGCTTGCGCTCGGCTTCAGCTCCATTTTCTTCAACTTCATCTCCGGCAGCGTGCTCCACGCCACCGTTGCGAACGTGACCTCCACCTTCGTCATGGGCGCCGTCACGGCCGTTATCCCCGTTTTCCTCATGTTCTACCTCAACCGTTACCTCAAAAAGAGAAACGGCTGATATTTCCCTTTGTGTTTTTCACCGGCGCGGGCCTTTGGGCCCCGCCGGTGTTTTTTTGTGTGAGGGGGAAAATTATCTGCACGTCATTCAGAGGGAGCGCAGTGACCGAAGAATCCCCCAAATCCTGCTGTCATTCAGAGCCTGCGCAAGCAGGCGAAGAATCCCCCGGATGGTTGCTGAAGGGTAACGACAACGTACTGCCCTGCCCCTCCATTGGGGATTCCACGGATTTCGCCCTCTGAATGACGGAAACCTTCAGTTCCCGCGTCCCCATTACCCCCGCACCCCGCACTTCCCACCTCATCCTTTGGTATGATTTACATTTTTCGCGCGTCGTGGTAAATTAAATACAGCTGAGCTGTACGGCAAATATTATGGAGTATTGCATATTCAATAAATATGTGGTAAAATTGCGGTACAGATCAGTAAACGTGGTACAGGAAAAAGTACCGCACGCTAAAAAGGAGGTAACCCAAACCATGAAGAAGAGACTGCTCAGTATACTGCTTGTGCTCTGCCTTGTATGTGGGCTTATGCCGGTTTCCGCTTTCGCGGCAGACACGGCCATAAACGACGCGATGGGTCTGAGCACGGACGTCGTAACCTTTGAAAACGACGCGACATACCCCTGGGCGGTGGACGCGGCGGCGAAAACGCTCTCGTCCACGAATCACAGCCACGAAAGCAGCTCCACGCTTACGGCGACGCTGAAAACGGGCTACACGCTCGTGTTCGAGGTCGAATCGAGCAGCGAGGGCAACTGCGATCAGCTGGCCGTTACCCTGCCGGACGGCAGCACGAAGGTCTATGACATAAACTACGGCGCCGTTCAGCTGGTATGGTGCAACGACAGCGGCAGCGACCAGACGATAACATGGTCCTATTCCAAGGACGGCAGCATAAACGCGGGCGACGATACCGCCTACATAAGAAACGTCCGCGCCATCGCAAACGGCACGGAGTTCACCGTAAGCTACCCCGACGGCTTTATGAGCGACATATATACCGTCGACGGCGAGGGTAATAACGTCCCCGTGGCAAGCGGAGCGAAGCTCGCTGTCGGCACGGAGCTGTGGCTCAGACTTGAGAATAAGAAGGTCCCGGCGGACAGCTTTTTCGACATCTGGCGGGTAAACGGCCTTGAAATGTTTGGCACGGAGAACGGCGAACCCACCGTCTGCGTTCAGGTCTGCGGCGACATGAGCATTGAAGAGGTATTCGTAAAGCAGCTTTCCACGGATGCCGACGGCAATTACCTCATCGGCAGTCTTGAGGAGCTTCAGCGCTTCAGCCGCATCTGCTACATCGGCGGCGATTATTCCGGAAAAACCGTAAAGCTTACCGCCGACATAAAGGCGAACGGAGCGAGCTATGCCCCGGCCTCCGAGTTCTTCGGAACCTTCGACGGCGCGGGCCATACGATAGACGGCCTGAATATTGAGGACGGCTACTATAGCTCCGGCCTTATCGGAAGACTTGCCGGTGAGGTGAAGGATCTCAATCTGACGAACGTCCGCGCATACTGCGAGGGAGGCAGCACGGGCGGCATCGCCGGTGAGCTTGCCGACAACGGCCAGATAAACCGCTGCTTCGTCAGCGGCATCATCACGGGTGAGCACAGCGTCGGCGGCATCGCGGGCAGCGACTCCGGCAATACCTCTATAACGGACTGCGAGTTCAACGGCCTGGTCATCGGCCACTACGCGGGCGGCATCACGGGCCGTCTCTCGGCCGGCAGCGTTGAAAGCTGCGTCGCGCGCGGCAGCGTGGCCGGCGAATATATGGCCGGCGGCATCGTCGGCGCCGTCGAGAGTGGCTCCAACACGAGCATACACGTCATATCCGACTGCATCGCGCTTCAGGACGCGATATCCTCGCTGGAATATGCCTCCCGCGTATTCAACAATAAGAAAGGCGGCCGCCACGGGCTTTATGCTCTTAAGGACATGCTGCTCATAGAAACCGGCATTCTTATGCAGCACAGCAACGATACCGAAAAGGCGGACGAGGACGCGGACGGTAAGGACGTGGCTCTCGCCGACGCAACGGCGATCTTCGCCGCGGAGCACCGCTTCACGGCGGCAAACGGCTGGATCCTGCCCGAGGGCAATGCCACCGCCTTCCCGAAGCGCGGGGACTATACCGCGCCTTCCGCCGACTTCAGCGTGACCGCGCCCTCCAACGTGAGCGTTTACGCGGGCGACAGACTGCTCGGCAGCGGAAGCGGAAGCTACACCGCGCCGGTCGGCAGTCTCATCCGCTTTGAGGCCTCGAACGGCTATACCATTTCGGCGGTAACCGTCAGCGGCGCGCTGCAAAACGGCGAATACGCCATCCTCAGCGGCTCCGGCGCAGGCTTTACCGTCAGCGCCGAAAAGTCGGCGGATACCGTGATATGGGTCATGGACGGCCATTACCTCATCTCCAACGAAATAAAGGACCTCAACGCGCTTATCGAAAAGTATCAGGATCCCACCACCTTCCATAATGACGCGACGGATTCGGAAAAGAAGCCGCTCGAGGGCAGCTATCCCGGCGCGTGGCTCTACGCCATCGACAGTTCGACGCTTTGTATCGGTGAGCTTGACCTTGGCGGCGGAAAGATCATTTCGCCGTTCCCCGGCGGGTACATCAGTCTTGCCGCGCCCGACGCGGTGACCCCGAGCACGGCGCCCGTACCCTCGGGCGAACCCGAGCCCTCCGAGGATCCGACGCCCGCCTTTACGGGTATCTCGAAGCTGACCGCTGCGTCGATAGAGGCGCTGAAGGATTCGGCCGATCTTAACATCGACGGAGTAGAGCTGGACGTTGACAGCATCAGAGTTGACGACGAGATCGACCTTAAGGGCGTCAGCGGACGTATCGGCAGCATTGAGATCATGACCGACTGCTGCGGCGCGGCGTTTGAAAAGGGTACCGTCCTGAGCATCGGGACCATCACCGGCCCGGCCACCGAGGAGGACGGCGAGGATATCACGGTGGACGGCGACTCCTCCGTCATCGCCGAAAATATCAACGCGGGTGCTCTCGGCGTGAATTGTGTCGGCATGCTCACGGTCACCGGAAGCCTTACGAGCACAGGCGTGGTATCCGTGAGCGGTGTGCTCGACGTTCGCGGCAGCATAACGGCGGACAATATCATGATGGAGGGCGGCTGCATCCTCAACGCCGTCTCCTGCACGCCCAGGCCGTCCAACAGGAACGGGACCCTGTATTACAGAACGACTCTCACCGGCTTTAAGCCGAATACGCTGGTGTATTTCGTCTGCGGCAATTCCCATGTGCTTGCCCGCGCTGACGCGAACGGGCAGATCATAGCCTGGCTCCCGGCAGGCTCCGTAAGCAGTGACGCGTTCTACGGTTCGGATCTGACGACTGATGCCGCGACCGCGCCGGCCGGCGAGCTGAATGGCGAGATAAGCGCCGACGGCGGAGAGATCAGAATTACCGCTCCGGACGATACCGTTGACGTTACGGCAAAGGTTCCCACGAGCCTTAAGGCAGGCGAAAAGCTGAAGATCTCCGACATTACCGCAGGCGGCGAGAAGCTTTCTGAGCAGGCGCTTTCAGCCAGCGTCGTTGTGGCAGTCACGGACGAATACAGTAACAGCCTCGGCCTCACCTGTGACGCGGGCATATATGAGACGGAGGAGCTTGAGGAGGGAGTATATTACGTCACCGTCGTATACTCGAACGCGGATCAGAACGCTGAGCACCCATACGGCCACGGCGTCGTTACGTACAGAGTCACCACAGACTCCTTCACGATAAGCGGCGGCAACCCGACCTATCCCGTAACCATCCCCGGGGGAACTGCCGGCGGCAGGGTGAAGTCCGATAAGCTCGCGGCGGATGCCGGCGTTACCGTAACGCTCACGCCCATGGCGAATAAGGGCTATTACCTCAGCTCCCTGCGCGTAAGCAGCAAGGCGGGCGAGGATATAAAGCTTACGGATAACGGCAACGGAACGTACAGCTTTGCCCAGCCGCGCGGCGGCTCCACCGTAAGCTTCAGCTTCAACGAGGAGTCCAAAAAGCTGCCGTTTACTGACGTAAATGCGAACGACTGGTTCGAGGAATCCGTCAGATACGTCTATGAAAACGGTATAATGAACGGCGTTAAGGACGATACCTTCGACCCGAACGGCGGCGCGACGCGCGCGATGATAGCTACGATGATCTACCGTCTCGAGGGCTCGCCGAAGAGCGCCGGAGGAAATAAGTATACCCCCACGGCGGGACATCCCATCTTTGGCGACGTCGGAGTCGGCAGCTGGTATTATGACGCCGTGATCTGGTGCGCGGCAAACGGTATCGTTGAGGGCGACGATAACGGCAACTTCAACCCGAACGCAAGCGTGACCCGCGAGCAGCTGGCCGCGATGCTCCATCGCTATGCGAAATTCAAGGGCTATGACGTCTCCGTCGGCGAAAATACGAACATCCTGTCGTATAACGACGCCTTTGAGGTGAGCGAATACGCCATTCCCGCAATGCAGTGGGTCTGCGGCAGCGGCATTATGAACGGCATCGGCGAGAGCCTGCTGGCTCCCCGCAGCAATGCCGAGCGCAGCCATGTGGCCGCCATATTCATGCGGTTCTGCGAGCTGTACAAATAAGGCTCCAGGGGCAGGATGGTTCTGGTTTTTTGACTTTGGCTGGTTTTTCAGTCTGGTTGGTTCCTTTGAGGGAGCGCAGCGAAGAAATTCGCTGCGCTCCCTTTTTTGCGGTCATTCAGAGAGAGCGCGGGTAAAGTTTTTTCGTCATTCAGAGGGAGCGTGGGTAAAGACTATTTCGTCATTCAGAGGGAGCGCAGCGACCGAAGAATCCCCCATATGGTTCCACCAGGGTAACGACAACGTACTGCTCTGCCCCTGACCGGGGGATCCCCGCTGCGCGAGGATGACGGAGGAAAACGCGACCCTCCCGCATCCACGATTTGAGTCTCTGCCCCTCCGTGGGGGATTCCACGGCCTGCGGCCTCTGAATGACGGATACCTTCAGTCCCCGCGTCCACTATGCCCGCACCCCCTGCCAACCATCACCACCGCACCCTGCAATGCACTCACCACTACGCACGTCATTCAGAGGGAGCAAAGCGACCGAAGAATCCCCCGGTTGGTTCTGCCATGGTAACAACCGCGCACCCCCACAAAACCTCCCCGTCGAAAAGGCCGCAAAACGGCAAAATTCGCTTGTAATAGCACGTCGGATATGGTATTATATATTATAATAATGTATTATGGTCTATCTGCGGCCATTTGACGATATAAACGTCCAGCGCGTCGAAGCGGACGCGCGGCTTTTGGGAGAAAAATATGAATTCATCATCGGAAGTATGGACCGCTCTGCTGTCTATCCTCGAGAAGGATCTGACGGTGACGGCGGTAAAAACATGGTTCAGCACCTGCGAGTTCGTGGAGCTCAAGGAAAACATCCTTGTGCTGCACTGCACGTCCGAATTCAAGCGCAACGTTATCCTGAACGTATATGCCGAGCGGCTCAAGGCGGCGCTGAAGGAGATATTCGGCAGCGGCGACTTTGAGATAATGGTCCTCACGGACAACGAATACGCCGACTACGCGGGCGAGATCAGCACGGAGGTGGACCCCTTCGACGATTCGCGCTTCACGTTCGACCGCTTCGTCGTCGGCGCGTCGAACCGCATGGCGCACGCGGCGGCAATGGCCGTTGCGCGCAACCCGGCGGCGGCGTATAACCCGCTCTTCATCTACGGCGGCCCCGGCCTGGGCAAGACCCACCTGCTCTACGCCATCGGCCACGAGATCAAGCGCTCTCACCGCGAATTCCGCATCGTGTACATCAAGGGCGATGAGTTTACAAACGAGCTCGTGAGCGCCATTCAGAGCGGCAAAAACACGGATTTCCGCGATAAATACCGCTTTGCCGACCTGCTGCTGGTGGACGATATTCAGTTCATAGCGGGCAAAATTCAGACGCAGGAGGAATTTTTCCATACCTTCAATACACTCTACGAGGCCGGAAAGCAGATCGTTCTGACGTCCGACCGGCCGCCGAAGGAGATGCTCCGTCTTGAGGAGCGCCTGCGCTCCCGCTTTGAGTGGGGCCTTCTGATGGACATTCAGCCGCCGGACTATGAAACGCGCCTCGCCATCATCCGCAACAAGGCGCAGAGCATGGGCGTCCCGCTGGAGGACCACATTGCCGAGTACATAGCCGAGAACGTGACGGAGAACATCCGTCAGCTTGAGGGCACCGTCAAGAAAATTCTCGCCTACCGCGAGCTTATCGCCGACGCGGACATAAATATCGAGCTGGTTGAGAAAATAACGCACGAGATCATCCGCGGCGACCGCGAGTATACGCCGGACATGATAATCGAAAAGGTCGCGGCCTATTACAGCATCACGCCGGAGGACATCAAGGGCTCGAGCAGGCAGAAGAATACCGCCCTCGCGCGCCAGATATCCATGTATCTGATCCGCAAGCTCATCAATATGCCGCTCACGGACATCGGCGCCGTCATGGGCAACAAGGACCATTCCACCGTAATGCACTCCATCAAGAAAATTGAAAGCGGCATGTCCACCCCGGAATTTGCCGACGTCATCCGCGATATCACCGCGAATATTACGAACAAGTAAGGAATGGGGCGGAATTATTGCACGTCATTCAGAGGGAGCCACCGGCGACCGAAGAATCCCACCGTTGGTTCCACCATGGTAACGACGACGTACTGCCCTGCCCCGCGTCGTCGCAAAGTCCGCGGGGCTCCGCTTTCGCCTTGCGGCGAAAGCTTCGCTCACTCCCTTGCTCCTCCTTTTCGGCCGCGATCTGCTTCGCTGGGTTCGCGTCCGAGACGAGGGTTGGGGATTCCACGGGGTACTGGCGTACCCCTCTGAATGACGGAGACCTTTAGACCCCGCGTCCACTATGCC
>CAKTED010000025.1 GCA_934546725.1 uncultured Oscillospiraceae bacterium
TTACACTGATCCTGACCCTGGCGCTCCTGCTCTCTCTGCCCTCCGTTTCTGCTCTGGCAAAAACAACGAGCTCGGCAAAGGCGGATACCGTGTTTTTCTACGCGCTGAACGCGGAGGGAAAGTCCGTACTGCTGAAAACGCTGTCCCTTACGGAGCTTAAGACAATATCGCACGGACAGAAAAACGGGGAGAACTACTATATTTCAAGCACCGATAATTACCCCACGCCCCAGTACTGCGAGGGAGTCGGCTTCACGCCGCAGGAGCTGCTTGACCATGTGAAGTCCGTCACGACCGTTTCCGGGGCTTCGGCGCTGAGCTTTTCCGGCGCGGATACGCTGCGCTTTATGGCGACGGACAGCTACGGCAGCTATTCCCGCGCCTGGACCGCGGCGGAGCTTGGCGGCGTAAACCGCTATTATTTTCCCGGCCTCTATGACGCCTGGAATACCGGCTGGGAGGTCGCGGGAGAGGAGAGCAGCAAGAAGGGGATAACGCTGGAGGAATATAACGCCTCGTACCGCGCCTCGGACCCGAATTATGAAGCCAAGCGCGCGGTGTTTGACGGCGGCGTGCTCATGCCGGTTGTTCTGATGACGGAATCCTTCTCCGGCCGCACGACGAGCGAAACGCTCGTGGCCTCCAGCGAGCCTGGAATTGCGGGCTATGTAAGCAGAAACGGCGGCGTAACCGGCTGCCTGAAGGCTGCGCTGACCGATGAGACCGCGCTGCGCCTCGCGCTGCCGATGACGGAGGCCGACCTTATGGCCGCGCACCGCACGGCATACGATAACTTCAAGTGGATATACAATATGCGGCTCGATATGGCCTCTGCTCCGGCGCTCCGCTCGGCGGGCACCGTTGCGGCGGCGGCGGTTTCGTTCCGCCAGAGCGGAGATACGCTTACCGTTACGCTCACGAGCGATACGCCGGGCGCGCGGATATATTACGGCTTCGACGGCGCGCCGCAAACGCTTTATACGGGGCCGTTCACTATTGACATATCGGGGAGAGAGCTCGACTCCGATCCGATAACGCTCTATACCACCGCCGTCCGCGAGGGCTGGGACGACGCGGGGATACAGAGCCATAAATATCCCGGCGAGGCTCCGGCCTTCCGCACGGTCTATTCGGCCATGCTCGGGGAAACGCTGAAGCTTTCTCCGGCGGAGAGCGTGTCCGCCGACGAGTGGCAGAGCTGGACGGCAAAGCTCAATTTCATAACGATCTATGCGCCGAACAGCAAGGGCTATGTGACGCTTGACAGCAAAAGCTACACCGTGGGAGCGGATGGCATAAGCTTTGACGGGAAGCTCTTTGCGGCGCCCGGATCATACAGCTTTGTGTTCCACGCGACGAAGTACGCCAACAAGAGCGTATCCGTAACGATGAAGGCCCCGGCTCCCTCCGTGGCGGAGACAGTGAGCACGCCGTTTGGCCGGGATGTGACTCTCGAGTTTGACAGTACGACGTATCAGAGCGGACTTTCGATCTATATCACGCCGGAAAACGGCGGCCGCGTTATGATACCCGCAAAATACCTTGACCGCACAAAGCCCGGATGCGTCACGCTTCGCGCGGATTATTTCACGGCGCCGGGAACGGCGGCGGAAGAGCCGGGAAGCTGCACGCTCGAGCTTGTGAACAATTCCTTTTCGCCCGCGAGCCGGAGCATTGCGCTGCGCCTTACGGCCGCGTTTGACGATGTGACGGAAAAGGACTGGTTTTATACATATGTTACGGAGCTTGCCGAACGCGGCGTTGTCAGCGGAATGACGGCGACGACCTTTGTTCCCTCGGGAACGCTTACGAACGGCCAGGCGATGAAGCTTCTTTACTGCGGGCTTTCCGGCGAGATCGAGCCGACGGGCGCACACTGGGCCAGCGGATATATGGACCGGGCCGCGGCTGACGGACTTCTGCCCGCCGGTACGGAGCCGGACGGCGCGATATCGCGCCTTGTGTTCTGCCAGGCCGCGGCAGTGGCCATCGGCGCGAGTACGCAGCTGAAGACTTCACCCTTTGACGACTGCTCGGACAGCGCGGTGCTTGCGCTGTATGAGCGCGGCGTTATCTCGGGCGTGAGCGATTCGAGCTTTGATTCGGACGCAATTCTGACCCGCGCGCAGATAAGCAAGATAATCTGGTGCATTTTGAATCTGGAGGGAACGGTATGAAGAAAAAAAGACGCCTGCTCAGCGCGCTTCTTGCATCGACGCTTCTTCTTGCGTCGATCGGGTTTGAAGCCTCGGCGAAGACAACGCCGCTTGGACAGACGGTTGACACTGTGCTTTTTTACGTCAGGAACGCGGCGGGTGAGGATGTGCTTGTTTCCCACGTTTCCGTTGAGGATATGGAGACCGACCTGACTGCGGGCCTTATCGACGGAACGAACCACAACTATTCTATCCTTGACCGATACGTTACGCCCGTTCACCAGGAGGCGAAGGGCTTTACCATCGGCGAATTTGTCGACTATGCCTGCGCCGCATCGACCGTCGAGACGCTGAGAGCGCAAAAGCTGAACTTTGCCGGGGAGGATAAGATATCCTTCTGGGAGATAGACCAGAACGGCTTCGACGATATGGATACATATACATATAACGCGCTCTACGGCGTTGCGCGCTATAATTTCCCCGCACTGTATGAATACTGGAACTACCGCACGCAGGACTATGCCGACCCGAACGGCGTTCTTGACAGGGACGGGGCCGTTGAGCGCATTTTTGCGTCCGGCGAGACCGAGAGCGTGCTGCTTGCCGTGCGCGGCTATTCGCAGCGATATATCGTAACGGACGGAAAATACGGAACGGGCGACTATAATATGGAAAACGCCTGGCAGAGCGCCGGATATCAGGATAATCAGCGCGCGCTGCGCCTGATGAAGCCCATGACGGAGGCAGAGCTGCGAGACAGAACGCCCACCGCGTCCGATACGCGCTACTGGATAGCCAATATCCGCCTTGAAATGGCGGAGAGTCCGAAGCTTGCCTCGTTTGGACGCGTTGCCTCGCCGGAGGCTGTGATGACCGAGGACGCGGAGAATTATTACATCACCTTTACCTGCGCTACGCCCGGAGCGCTTATCCTCTATAACCACAATTACATCAGCCCGAGCTATATGCCGACGCGCGCATACACCGGAGGCGAGGTAGTTGTGCCGAAGTCGGCGTTTCCCGACGGGACCGTAACGATGACCTGCCGCGCTGTGAAGGACGGCTGTACCGATGCGGGCGTGACCACACTGAAGCTTACGGCGTCCGGCGAGCATAAGCCCTGGACAAGCCCGTATGACGATGTCGCCGAAGATGACTGGTTTTTTGACTACGTTGCCTTTGCGGACCGGAACGGGCTTATTGCTCCGACCTCTCAGAGCAGCTTCAGCCCAAACGCGCCGATGACGCGCTGGATGCTGGCGGAGGCGCTCTGGAATATGGCCGGATGCCCGAAGACGGACGCGGAGACCGTGTTTGCTGACGTTACGGCGGATAAAAGCTATGCCGAAGCGGTGGCGTGGTGCGCGGAGAAGGGTGTTGTAAACGGCGTGAGCGATACGGTGTTTGCGCCGGACGCCACCGTTACGCGCGAGCAGCTTACGACCATGTTTGCCCGCTATGCCGAGCTTGTCGCCGGGGCGGATATGACGCCGGACAGCACGCTTGCGCGCTTTGAGGATCGAGGTGCCGTTTCCGACTGGGCGGCGCAGGGCATGCGCTGGGCCGTGGCCTCCGGCATTATAACCGGCATGACGAATACCGCCATAGCGCCGAAGGGCACCTCCACGCGGGCGCAGTGCGCCGCAATGCTTGAGCGTCTTGCCCGCTGCATTGGCTGAATCGCGCTACCCGGACCCGACCGGGCCGCGTTCAGATATAAATTTATTCGTAATGCCCCGATAAACCCGAAGGCCTAAAGCGTGAAAAGCGCCATGGTTCAGGGTCGCGGCGCGGCTGGAAACGGCCACGCTTCCCACGTTAGGTAAAGGGGATCCTTGATTGGGCATTTCACAGAGGAGGATGAGAAAGAGAAAAAAAGAAAACAGCACCTGCCCAAACTTTGAAAGGAGAATTTTATGAAACAGAAATCAGGAAAAGCGTTATCGCTGCTTCTTGTGCTCTGCATGCTCGTTTCCATGTTTTCAGGACTGAGCATAACGGCGAGCGCGGCGGCAGTGGAAACCGTTGCCGTCGAGCTTACGGGCAAGGACGGGAAGACGGCCAGTACGCTTGCAACGTGGACGTTTGACAGTGCAAATCAGACGTACAAAGACAATGCGACGGGCAGCGAGCTTGTGATCGTCAGGGATTACAGCTCCGCACCACTGGTGTACACCGGTCTTAACAAAAAGCCGGACCCGCGCTGCCTGTCCGTAACGACGAAAGGCATACCCCTTGAGGAACTTTATACATATGCCTCAAAGCTTGCGGGCGGCATCGATCTGCGCGGCGATACGGCAATGTATATTTCCGACGCTACCGGGTACAAGGACGAGTTTACCTACGATCAGTACTGGGGACTCACCCGCTATAACTACATGAACTGGTATAACGCGGATACCTATGCCGCGGCAAGTGCGGAAAACTGCAACGACGGCGTTGAGGTACCGTCAACTCTGGCTATCGTGGGATATCATAATGCCCGATTTGCCGACGGCGCAGCGACGCCAGGAGAGCTTGCGGCGAAGGCGGATTCGTTTAATTCTCTCCGCATTTCGCTCGGCATGCAGAAGGACGGAAATAAAACCATCGCTGATTCCTGGATTCATACCGGCAACAACGGAGGAAACGGCGACATAAATGAAGGCAATCTGAGCGTTAAGAACATAAACGTCATAAGATTTACTCCCGTTTATACCGCATTCACTGTGGAGAACGGCGTCGTTGGCGGCACCGAGGGTGAGGGAGGCTTCGGCTGGAAGGCCAGCAATGCCACCATTACCACTGCCGACAACTGGGCCAAAGCCGCCGCGGGCGAGACCGTAACGTTTACCGTAACGCCTGACAGCGGCTACGCGGTAAAGCATGTTTATGCTTCGCAGGGCAGCGCGGACATAGCCGTGCAGGATAAGGGCGGCAATGTTTATACCTTTGAGATGCCTGCTCCCAAAGACGGCGAAAAGGTTCTCATTAAACTTGAAACGGAGGAATCCTCCGCGTCCACCGGATGGGATGGAAGCAGCATTG
The DNA here is from genome assembly GCA_934546725.1 of uncultured Oscillospiraceae bacterium. Lineage (GTDB taxonomy): Bacteria > Bacillota > Clostridia > Oscillospirales > Oscillospiraceae > RGIG6375. The sequence continues at coordinate 5,184 of CAKTED010000025.1, forward strand.
CCAGTCCGGAGGAGTTTGCCGCCTTTGCGGAGGCCGTGAACGGGGGCAACAGCTTCGCAGGCAAAACCGTAACGCTGGCGGATAACATTGATCTTTCAACCATCGCGGACTGGGTTCCCGTAGGCGACGCGGCGCATCCATTTGCCGGTATCTTTGACGGCGCCGGAAAGACCGTAAGCGGCCTCACCATAACAGATGTTACCGGCGGCTACCATGGCCTTTTCGGATATGTTACCGGCACGGTGAAAGACTTTACCGTCGTTGGTACGATCGGAACCGCCGAGGCGAAGATCACCTCCGGCGCGGATAACATCGGCGGCGCGGTCGGCTATAACGACGGCACCGTCAGCGGCGTGACCGGCAATGTGACGGTTTACGTCAAAACCAGCAGCATCTACGCCGTTGGCGGCGTCGTCGGCCAAAACGGGCAGACGGGCGTCATCCGCAAATGCGCCAACACCGCAAATGTCGAAGGCACCAAGCACACGGGCGGTGTCTGCGGCAGAAACTATGGCACGATCGACAGCTGCTATAATACCGGAAATATCACAGGCAACGGCGGCGGCAAGGACGGCATCGGCGGTATCGTCGGTCTCGCCGGCAACAAGGACGGCACCTATGCCAACAGCGTGACCAACTGCTACAACACCGGCACAATCAGCAACAATAACGGCCGCTGGCACGGCGGTATCGTCGGAATGACGGATAAGGCAGCAACGGTCAAAAACTGCTATAACGTCGGTATCATCGAAAAGGGCTACAGCTGGAACTGGAACCCCATCATCGGCCACGTCGACGGAGGAGCCGGCAATCCTGCGACGGAGAACAACTACTCCCTCGAAGGTCTGAACGCCGGTGACACCACGGATGCGACCAAACCGCTCACCATCGGCACGGTCAAGGCCGAAGACGAGATGAAGACAGAGGCCTTCGCAGCCCTGCTCGGTGAGGCGTTCAAGGCTGACGGCAAAAATATTAATAACGGCTTTGCGATTCTTGCCTGGCAGGATACCGGCTCCGAGCCGAAGCCCGGCGCTGCCTGGGACGGCAAGACCATCGACGTCAGCTGGTATAATACCACTGACAAAGAGTTCCACATCAGCACGCCGGAGCAGCTCATGGGTCTCGCGGCGATAGTCAACGGCAAATATAACAGCGATATAACTACTGTCATCGGCGACGATGATCATACGAAGATCGTTGCCCACGAGGTGAATTTCAACGCTACAACAGGCGGCACGAATGACGGTTGGCGCGGCGCTGACGATTTTGAGGGCAAGACGATCTATCTGGACGCGGACCTCGATATGGGCGGCGTTTATAACAGCGAGAGTGGAACCTGGAGCGGTGCGCGCTTCATGCCAATCTCCGGCGCTTACCGGCTCGATTCGGATGACGCGACGACCCAGCTCAACTCCGTCTGGGGCGGCGTCTTTGACGGCCAGGGCCACAAGGTCTACAATATCTATGCCAGCCTGAGCAATACCAGCTGGGCCGAGTCCGTCGGCTTCATCGGCCGTATCGGCTGCCACGATAAGGACGAGGTAGCGCTGCGCCCGAGCGGAGCCGCGGTCCGCAATCTCGCGGTGGACGGCTACATCGAGGCTGACCGCTCTGTGGGCGGTATCGTCGGCAAGATCGGCCAGACCAATGGCGGCGCGGTCATTGAAAACTGCATCAACTTCGCCACGGTCGTTGGCCATCAGAAAAAATGCACCGGCGGCATTGTCGGCGCGGCATGGAATGGCGGCGTGATCCGTAACTGCCTGAATGCCGGATCTGTGATCAACGTTGGCCAGAACGAGCTGGGCGGCATCACCGGCGGAAACGAGATCAGGCTCATCAACTGCTATAATATCGGCAAGGTCACCGGCAAAACGGGCTCCACTACCGCGGCTATCGCGACCCACGCCAGCGGTTCCTACGAAAACTGCTACTGGCTGACCGGTACTGCCGACGTGGGCGTTTACGGTACGACCACAACTGAAGTACACGAGAAGAGCGAGGCCGAGATGAAGGCTGCCGACTTCCTCGCGGCGATCAACGGAAATGGCCGCGCATGGGTAGCGGACACCGCCAATTACAACAACGGCTATCCCATCCCGCGCGTTTTCGCCGGAGCGGACACCGCGACCATCACTAATCTGACGACCGAGGGCGAGCCGACGACGGTCTATTACGAGGATCAGGGCTTTGGCGCGAACACCTTCAAAATCTGGGCCAACTACAGCGACAGCACCCGCGAGGCGGTCGAGACCTTCACCGTGAAGCTCGGCGGGACCGAGATCGACAGCGCATACAAGTTCGTGCTTGCCGATAACGGCAAGGCACTGACCATTGAGGTCAGCTACGGTGGACAGACCGGCACCTATGGCCCCTATACGGTCGAGGTGAAGAAAAATGTTCCCACCGAGATCACGAAGGTTATCTCCGGTCCCAGCCCCATGCTCTACCGCGTGGGCGAAACAATCAAGGCCGAGAACCTTGCGGCTTACGTCGTATTCGCAAATGGTACGAAGGGCTTCAGGTATCTTAAGGATGACCCGAATCTCAGCCTCAACCTGACTGCCCCACTTACGGCGGAGGATAACGGCAGGACTCTCAGCGCTTCCTACACGCTTAATGAGACGAGCGTCAGCTGCGATGTCGGCACTATCGAAGTCGTAGCCGCGGTCGAGCAGGATGCCAATGGCGTCTACCAGATCAAAACCGCGACTGATCTCCGCTGGTTCGCCGCTGCGATAAACGATTCTTCCCGCGGCAACGCAGGCGCGCTGAACGCGAAGCTTGTTAACGACATCGACCTTTCCGAGGTTACGGACTGGAACGGTATCGGAACCAGCACTGTCAGCACCTGCTTCAACGGCGAGTTTGACGGCAACGGCAAGACTCTGACCTTCAAGGATACCGTCGGTCTCTTCGGCTATGTTGGAACCGGCAAGATCCATGATCTTACGATAGCCGGAGCCATTACCGGACAGGGCGGCGTGGCAGCAAGGATCACCGGGGCCGGACGCGTTGAAAACTGCGTCAATAACGCCACGATCACCGGAAATGGCAGCGGCGTAGGCGGCGTAGTTGGCACGGTAAATGTCGCTGAGGGCGTTGTCTCCGGCTGCGTCAACACCGGCGCTGTCACCGCGACCGCCAACTACAGCGGCGGCGTAGTTGGCCAGTCAAAGGGCAACATTACAAACTGCCTTAACAGCGGCAGCGTAAGCGGTACGAACCATGTCGGCGGTATCGTCGGCGCGTTCAACGGCACGGACAGCACTCTCTCCGGCTGCGCAAATACCGGCGCTGTTACCGGCACCGGCGACAAAATCGGCGGAATTATCGGCAACCTCTATAAGAACATAGTCACGAACTGCTATAACAGCGGCAGCGTGACAGGCACGGCTTCCGGAGCGACAAAGGGCGTCGGCGGTATCGTCGGCGGCACGCAGGGTGCGGCGACGGTTTCAAACAGCTATAATGTAGGAACCGTGACCGGTGCGGAAGCTTCCGCCGCAGCGCTGATCGGCTATGACGCCAAAGGCGCGGTGCTTACAAACTGCTATTATCTCGGAACGGGAGAGGATGCCTTCCACGGTGTCGGCGGCTCCTCCACGACGGAGAATGATACTGTTTCCGCAAAAACGGAGGACGAGATGAAGGCGGCCGAGATCATAGCGCTTCTCAACGGCGAGAGCGGAACGGCCTTTGCGGCCGACAGCGGCATCAGCGCGCTCAACGGCGGCTATCCCGTCCTGAGCTGGCAGCTGAAGGGCGTGGCCATGGCGGTAACGTTTAACGTTACGCCGAGCACGGCGAAGATAGTCGTAAAGGCGGCGGACGACAGCACCGTCCAGCCCATTGAGGAAAACGGCAGGGTATACGCGCTTGTGCTTAACGAGGAGTATACATATTACATTACCGCTCCCGGTTATACCGGAGTAAGCGACAGGATCACTCCTGCTGGAAACGTGACCGTTACCATAACGCTTACGGAGACCGGCGGCAGCGGCGGCAATCCCGGCGGCACAGGCAACGTGAATGCCGCCGTCTGGGACGGAAAGAGCATAGACGTAAGCTGGTATACCCCGGATGCAGACGAATATTACATATCCACGCCCGCGCAGCTTGCCGGTCTGGCAGCGATAGTAAACGGTATTTACAACAGCGAGATAGACACCTTCGCAGGCGACACAAGCTATATCGTTGATAATCGCGGATACAGCAGCGGCAGCGGACCGAACGGCATGAACCAGAGCACGCCGAACTATCATTTCGGCAGCGATAATTTCGAGGGCAAGACCGTACATATCACGGACGATATCAATATGGGCAGCGCGAACTACATGCCCATCGGCGGCCAGTATCTTATGACGAAGGACGATACGACCACCCGCATCGACGCGTCGTTCTGCGGCGTGTTTGACGGCGGCGGACATAAGATCACGATAAACTGCAACCGCCACTGCACCATAAACTATGGCGATGGCCAGTCCGTCGGCCTTATAGGCCGCCTCGGCGTACACGATAACGAGGACAGCAGCAAGCCTACCGGCGCGGCGGTCAGAAACGTCGCCGTATACGGCAGCGTTTACGCAAACCGTTCCGTCGGCGGCGTAGTCGGCAAGACCGGACGCGGAATCGATACCGTTATCGAAGGCTGCGCCAACTTCGCAAGCGTAAAGAGCACGGATTCCAAGGGTGTCGGCGGAGTTGTCGGCGCGGCGTGGAACGGCCCCGTCATCCGCAACTGCTATAATGCCGGCAATGTTGAGACCCTTTATCCCACCGGCATGACCGGCGGTATCGCGGGCAGCAACGAGGCCACGGTCATCAATTGCTTTAACGTTGGTAAGATCACAGGCCCTGCGGGCAACGATACCTCGGCAATTGCGAGCGATAACGGCGGAAGCGTATTTGAAAACTGCTACTGGCTCACCGGCAGTGCTGACAGCGGCGTTTACAGAAGAACGTATGATTCCGTCATTGAAAAATCCGAGACCGAGATGAAGAGCTCGGAAATGGCCGGGCTTCTCGGCGACGCGTTTACCACGGATTCCGGCGGAGTCAACAGCGGATATCCGATACTGAAGTGGCAGAAGACCGGCGGGAATACCGGCGGCGGTGGCAGCGGCGGCACGGGAAGCGGTAAGGACGAGGAGAGCGTCGAAACGAAGCTCCCGTTTGTGGACGTTACCGGCCACTGGGCGCTTGACGCCATCCGCTGCGTTTATGAAAGCGGGCTGTTTGAGGGCGTGAGCGGGACGAAATTCGCGCCCGATATGGCAATGACCCGCGGCATGTTCGTAACAGTGCTCTACCGCCTGGCCGGAGAGCCGGAGGTAACGGAGACGGCGGAGTATACCGACGTTGCCGCCGGCGACTGGTATGCAAAGGCCGTAGCCTGGGCGGCGAAGAACGGAATTGCAGACGGCTACGGAGACTCCTTCGGTCCGAACGACTTCGTTACCCGCGAGCAGATGGCGGCCATCCTCATGCGCTACTCCGCATGGAAGAAGTATGATACAACCGCCGGAGGCATGGCGATAAGAGAGTACGCCGATTATGATGAAATTTCCGACTGGGCGGAGG
>CAKTED010000026.1 GCA_934546725.1 uncultured Oscillospiraceae bacterium
CTGCTCGACCTGCCGGACGATAAAACCAGGCGCGTGACCTTCAACGAGATCACGAAAAAGGTCGTTACCGAAAGCATAAATAAACCGCGCGCGATAGACATGGACCTTGTGGACGCGCAGCAGGCCAGAAGAATACTGGACCGCATCGTCGGCTATCAGCTCAGTCCGCTTCTGTGGACGAAGATAAAGCGCGGGCTTTCCGCCGGACGAGTGCAGTCCGTCGCCACGCGCATGGTGGTGGACAGGGAAAACGAGATCCGCGCCTTCGTTCCCGAGGAGTACTGGAATGTGGACGTCACCCTTGCCTGCGACGACGGCAGCAGCTTCATGGCGCATTATTACGGCCAGAACGGCAAAAAGCGTGAGCTGCATAATTCCGCCGAGGTGCAGGAGGTCGAGGACGCCGTAAGCGGCGCGCCGTTCAGCATAAGCGCCGTTCGCCGCACGGACAGGCAGCGCAGCCCGTCCGCGCCGTTCATTACCTCCACGCTCCAGCAGGAGGCCTCGAGAAAGCTGAACATGACCCCCCGGCGCACGATGTCCATCGCGCAGGCGCTCTATGAGGGCGTTAATATCGAGGGCATAGGCTCCGTTGGTCTTATAACCTATATGCGTACCGACTCGCTGCGCATCTCGCTCGAGGCGCAGGCGGCGGCGAAGACGTTTATTATCGATACCTGGGGCGCGGAGTATTACCCCGCCGCCACGAGGGTCTACAAGAGCAAAAAGGACGCGCAGGACGCGCACGAGGCCATACGCCCCAGCGACGTGAACCTCACGCCCGAGCGCGTGCGAAAGGATCTTACGCAGGAGCAGTACCGCCTTTACAGGCTTATCTGGAACCGTTTCATGGCAAGTCAGATGGCAAATGTTATTTATGACAGCGTCTCCATCGACGCCGTGTCGGCTGGGCACATGTTCCGCGCGACGCACTCCGCGATAAAGTTCCCCGGCTTTACAAAGGTCTATGATTCCGGCGAGGATGAGCCGAACCTGAAGCAGCGCCCTCTTCCGGAGCTGAAGGAGGGCCAGGAGGTAAAGCTTGAAAAGCTCGTGAAGGAGCAGAAGTTTACCCAGCCGCCCGCGCGCTATACCGAGGATACGCTCATACGCGCCATGGAGGAAAAGGGCATAGGCCGCCCGAGCACCTATGCGCCCACGATGTCCACGATACTTGACAGGGAATACGTCGTCAAGGAGGGCAAGTCGCTCAGGCCGACGGCTCTCGGCGAGACCGTTACGACCTTCATGACGGAACGCTTTAAGGACATTGTCGACGTTGCCTTCACCGCGAGGATGGAGGGCGAGCTCGACGGAGTCGAGGAGGGCAAAAAGAACTGGAAGAGCGTTCTTGAGGAGTTTTACAGCGGGTTTGAAAAATCGCTGAAGGATGCCGAGACGGCGCTCGAGGGCGTCAGGATCAAGGTGCCGGACGAGGTCACGGACGAGGTCTGCGAGCTGTGCGGCAGAAACATGGTCATCAAATCCGGCCGCTTCGGCCGTTTCCTGGCCTGCCCGGGCTTCCCGGAATGTACGAATACCAAGCCGCTTGTTATAGAAACGCCGGGCCGCTGCCCCAAATGCGGCGGCAGGATACTCAAGCGTACGTCCAAAAGGGGCTATGCCTACTATGCCTGCGAAAAGGGTGCGGACTGCGGCTTCATGACCTGGGACGTGCCCGTGAAGGACGATTGCCCCGAGTGCGGACACACGATGTTCAAAAAATCCGGACGCGGCTTCAAGCGCCCGTTCTGCATAAACGAAAACTGTCCGAACTTCCTGCCGGAGGATCAGCGCGGCTATCCGAAGAAAAAGCCGGCTGACGATGCGGAAAAGCCGGAGGAGGGCGCGCAGCCCGTTCAGGCGGAGGAGCCTGCGGCGGAGGAGAAGAAGCCCGCCGCCAGAAAAACGGCCGCGAAGAAAACGACCGCGAAGACCGCGACGAAAACTGCGGTGGCGAAGAAAACCACCGCAAAAAAGACCGCGGCGAAGAAAAAAACGACGAAAACTGAAGCGAAGGATGCTGAATAATGGAAAAGGTTACGGTGGTCGGCGCAGGGCTGGCCGGATGCGAGGCTGCCTGGCAGCTGGTAAAGCGGGGCATACCCGTAAGGCTCATGGAGATGAAGCCGTATAAGAAGACCCCCGCGCATGTTTCAAACGATTATGCCGAGCTTGTCTGCTCCAATTCTCTGCGGAGCGACGAGCTTGCGAACGCCGTCGGTCTGCTCAAGGAAGAGATGCGCCGCATCGGCTCCATCATCATGGAAAGCGCGGACATGAACCGCGTGGAGGCGGGCTCCGCGCTCGCGGTGGACAGAGTAAGCTTTGCAAAAACCATCACGGACAGGCTGCGCGCAAACGAGCTTGTAGAGATAGTCGAGGGCGAGGTGACGGAGATACCGGACGGCACGGTCATTATTGCCACCGGCCCGCTCACATCCGACGCCATGAGCGATACGATCCGCACGCTCTTTCCGCCGGAAAAGGCGTATATGAACTTCTATGATGCCGCCGCGCCCATCGTCACCTTTGAGAGCATTGATATGGATAACGCCTACTTTGCCTCGCGCTATGATAAGGGCACGCCGGATTATGTAAACTGCCCGATGACGCGGGAGGAGTACGAGGCCTTCTGGCGCGAGCTCTGCGCCGCGCGGCAGGCGGAGGTCCACGGATTTGACGACGCTGGCGTGTTTGAGGGCTGCATGCCTGTCGAGGTAATGGCCCGGCGCGGGCTGGATACGCTGCGCTACGGGCCGCTCAAGCCCGTCGGCCTCATCGACCCGAAAACGGGGAAGGAGCCATATGCCGTCGTGCAGCTGCGCAAGGATAACCGGGAGGGCAGTCTTTATAATATCGTCGGCTTCCAGACGCACCTTGTTTTCGGCGAGCAGAAGCGCGTTTTTTCGATGATCCCGGCGCTGAAGGAGGCGGAGTTTGTCCGCTACGGCGTCATGCACCGCAATACATACATAAACTCCCCCGGTCTGCTTGATAACGGCTACCGCCTTAAGAGCGAGCCGCGCATCCGCTTTGCCGGGCAGATGACGGGCGTGGAGGGCTACGTTGAGTCCGCCGCCTCCGGCATGCTCGTGGGGATAAACACGGCCATGGAGGTGCTGGGGAAGCCCTGCGTGGAGTTTACGAACAAAACGGCCATCGGCGCGCTGGCGGAGTATGTCAGCGGCGGCAGCGTGGGAAACTTCCAGCCGATGAACATAAACTTCGGCATAATGGAACCGCTTGGCTATAAGGTCAAGGGCAAGAGAAACAAAAATTTTGCCATCTCCGAGCGCTCGCTCGCCCTGCTCGCGGAGCTTGGCTTCCCGGGAGAGGGGAATAAATGAAGATCATTGTAGACGCCATGGGCGGGGATAACGCGCCGCTTGAGATAGTCCGCGGCGCGCTGGACGCGCATAATAAGCTCGGCGTGGATATAACGCTCGTGGGCGGCGGCGAGGATATCCTCCGCTGCTTTCAGAGTCTTGGTCTCGGCAATCTGCCGGACGGCATATCGGTCATAAACGCCACGCAGGTCATAACGATGGAGGACGATCCGGCGAAGGCCTGCCGCGAAAAACGCGACTCCTCCATGACAGTCGCGCTGAACCTTCTGCGCGACGGACTTGGTGACGCCGTGGTATCGGCAGGCAGCACGGGCGCGCTCCTTTCGGGCGCGACGCTGATCGTCAAGCGCATTCGCGGCATCAGAAGGGCCGCGCTCAGCCCAACGGTACCGACGGCTGCGGGGGGCCACGCCATTTTGCTCGACGTGGGCGCAAACGTGGAGTGTACGGCGGAGTACCTTGTTCAGTTCGCGTTCATGGGCTACGCGTATGCAAAATACGCTCTCGGTATGGCCGAGCCGCGCGTGGGTCTGCTGAACATAGGCGCGGAGGATACGAAGGGCGGCAAGCTGCAAAAGCAGGTTTACGCCGTTCTGAGCGGGGCCGCGAAGGAAGGAAAGATAAACTTCATCGGCAACGTTGAGGGAAGCGACGTGCTCTCGGGCAACGTTGACGTCGTTGTGGCGGACGGCTTTTCGGGCAACGTCATGCTCAAGTCCATGGAGGGCATGACGCTGTTTATCCTGAAGGCGCTGAAGGATATATTCTACGGCAGCGCGAAGAACAAGCTTGCGGCGGCAATGATAAAAAAGGACCTCGGCGCGCTCAGGGAGCGGCTTACGGTCGGCGGCAGCATAATGCTCGGCATTTCAAAGCCGGTCATAAAGGCACACGGCGCGTCGAAGGCTCCGGCCATATGCTCGGCCGTGGAGCTTGCGGTGAGGGTGGCCTCGTCCGATACGATGGAGCAGATAAACCTGCGCCTTGCGGACATGAAGGTGCCTGAAACCGAAATTAACATGAATTAAACGGCGGCGGAGGGCTCCGGGAGGGCTTCTCCGCCTGCGTGGTTGATTGCCGCGAGGGCGGCAGGAGGAAGTATGGACAGGCTGGAAAGCAAGATAGGCTACACCTTTAAAAATCAGGCGCTGCTGGAGCTGGCGATAACGCACAGCTCATATTCCAACGAGCGCGGAGCCGGGCGGCAGGGCTGCAATGAGCGCCTGGAGTTCCTCGGCGACTCTATTCTCGGCTACTTTACCGCGGAGTACCTTTTTCACAAATATCCGGATAAGCCGGAGGGAGAGATGACAAAGCTGCGCGCGGAGCTCGTCTGCGAGCAGAGTCTTGCGCGCGTTGCGGAAAAGCTTGGCCTGGGGGCCTACCTCCGGCTGGGGCACGGCGAGGAGCTGGGCGGCGGCAGAACGCGCCCTTCCATAAACGCGGACGCGGTCGAGGCCGTGCTTGCCGCCGTTTACCTTGACGGCGGCGCGGAGGCCGCGAAGAAATATGTCTATGACCTTATCCTCACCGGCGCGGATGCCGCCGCGAGGGAGGGCAGTCATGATTATAAAACGATCCTTCAGGAGCAGGTGCAGCGCGGCGGGGCGTCCTCGCCGACGTATCGCATGGCGGGCGAGAGCGGGCCGGATCATTGCAAGGTCTTTTATGCCGAGGTGCTGATAGACGGCGCCGTTCGCGGAAGCGGCGAGGGCCGCAGCAAGAAGGAAGCGGAGCAGAGCGCCGCGCGCGACGCCCTGAAGAAACTCGGATGAGCGCGAACGGAGGTGCGGCGGCATGATGCCGAGGCGCAGGATAATCCCGGTTTTCGTGCCGCATCTCGGCTGTCCGAACGACTGTGTTTTCTGCAACCAGCGGAAAATATCCGGCAGTCTTACCCCGGCGGACGCGCAGACGGTCATTCAGACGCTTGAAGGGGCGCGGAAATATGCCGGGTGGGGCGCGGAACTGGCTTTTTACGGCGGGAGCTTCACGGCGATACCCGAGCGGGAGCAGGAGGAGCTTCTCGGCGCGGCGCAGCCGTATCTGCGCGAGGGACTTATAGACCGCGTCCGCGTCTCCACAAGGCCGGACTGCGTTGACGGCGCGGCGCTGGAGCGGCTTGAAAAATACGGCGTGAAAACCGTCGAGCTTGGCGCGCAGTCGATGGACGGGCGCGTTCTGAAGCTTTCAGGGCGCGGCCACACGGCGGAGGACACGCGCCGCGCGGCAGGGCTTGTGCGCGCGGCGGGCTTTGAGCTCATGCTTCAGATGATGACGGGCCTGCCCGGCAGCAGCCCGGAAAGCGATATCGCCACGGCGCGGGAGCTTATCGCGCTCCGGCCGGACGGCGTGAGGATATATCCGACGGTGATAATTCGTGATACGGCGCTTTACGAGCTCTGGCGGGCGGGAAGGTACCGCGAGCACACGGTGGAGGACGCGGTGAGCGTCTGCGCCGTTATCGCCGGGGAGCTTCAGGGGGCGAATATACCGATAATCCGCCTTGGCCTGAACCCGACGGAGGAACTTTCCGCGGGTGAGGCCGCGGCGGGCGCGTATCACCCGGCGCTCGGCGAGCTTGTGTATTCGCGCGTATATCTCAATCGCGCCCGGCGGCTGATTGCCGAAACCGGCGCGCGGGGCAGTGTTACGATAGGCGTTCACCCCTCGCGCGTTTCGATGATGACGGGGCAGAGGCGCTGCAATATCGCCGCGCTTGAGCGCGAATTTGCTCTGAGCAGCGTAAAGGTCGTAAAGGCCGAGGTGGCCGACGGCGAGATAAAAATCATAAAATCCACAGAATAACGAGGTAAAGCATGTATCTTAAGGCGCTGGAAATTCAGGGCTTCAAATCGTTTCCCGACAAGGTCCGCCTCTCCTTTGAAAAGGAGGTAACGGCCATCGTCGGCCCGAACGGAAGCGGAAAATCGAATATATCCGACGCCATCAGCTGGGTGCTCGGCGAGCAGCGGACGAAGGCGCTGCGCGGCAGCAAAATGGAGGACGTTATCTTCGGCGGAACGGCGGAGCGGGCGCGGCTCGGCTTCGCGCAGGTGAGCCTCATCCTCGATAACTCCGCCGGGGCCTTTCAGGCCGAGCCGGGCGAGCTGAGTGTTACCCGCCGCTATTACCGCAGCGGCGAGAGCGAATACTTTATAAATAAAAAATCCGTTCGCCTGAAGGACGTGAATTCGCTTTTCATGGACACCGGCCTTGGCCGGGACGGATATTCCATGATAGGACAGGGCAGAGTGGACGAGATCCTTTCCGCCAGAAGCACGGACAGACGCGAGGTTTTCGAGGAGGCGGCGGGAATATCCCGCTTCCGCTACCGCCGCGAGGAGGCGCAGAGCCGCCTTGATAAGACGGAGGACAGCCTACTGCGGATAAACGACAAGATAAGCGAGCTTGAGCTGAGCGTGGAGCCGCTGCGAAAGCAGGCTCAGGCGGCAAAAAAATATCTTTCTCTGCGCGACGAGCTGCGAGGGCTCGAGATATCGCTCTGGATGGAGAGCCTTGACCGGCTCGCGCAGAAGAGCGCCGCCCTGCGCGAGGAGGCGGAGGATGCATCAAAGCGCCTTGAAGCGGCGAAGGCCGAGCTTCAGGCGCTGTACGACAGGGCCGGGAGCTTTGCCGAGAGCTTTGGAAAATACGAGCAGGAGAGCGAAAAGCTCCGCCGCGAGGCGGACGCAGTGAACGCGCTGGCCGCTGAACGGGAAAATGAGCTTGCAGTCATAAACGCCAATATCTCGGCGGGTGAGCAGAACGCGCAGCGGCTTGAAAACGAGCTGCGCGAGCAGGAAAAACGCGCGACTGAGCTTGGCGGGCAGACGGAGCAGTACCGCCGCCGCGCGCGGGAGATAGACGAAGAGCTTGCGGAAATTTCGGCGGAGCTTATCCGCCTTGAGAGCGAAAGCGCCGCCGCCGCGCGGAAAAGTAGCGAAAAGGAAAGCGGGCTTGCGGAGCTGAACGGCAGGATAAACGAGGCTGCCGGAGCCGCCGCCGCCGCGAGAGCGCGGCTGGAGGCGCTTGAAAGCTCCGGCGAGGAGATGCTTTCGAGCGCGGAGAGCGCGAGACTGGAGCTTGCGCGCTTTGACGAGCGGCTGAACGCCGGAATGGCCGAGCTTGACGAGTGCGAAAAAACGCTTGGCGACAGGGTGACGCAGGCGAAGGAGAGCTCGAACCGTATCGACGGGCTTCGCCGCATCGCGGAGAACCGCGCCGCCGCCTCGGCAGAGCTGGAAAAGCGCCAGCGCGAGGTCCAGCTGGAGGAGAACCGCGTTTCGTCGCGCGCCGCGCTGCTGGGCGAGATGAAAAAGGAATACGAGGGCTTTTCAAGAGCCGTTAAGACCGTCATGCAGGAAAAGCGCGGCGGGGGCCTGAAAAATATCCACGGGACGGTGGCGGAGCTCATAAGAGTGCCGGACGAATACTCCGTTGCCATAGAAACGGCGCTCAATGACTCCGTACAGAACATAATCGTGGAGCGCGAGGAGGACGGCAAGGCTGCCATAAGCCTCCTCAAGCGCCGCGACGCGGGCCGCGCGACCTTTCTGCCCATCTCGAGCATGAACGGCAGCGAGCTGCGTGATACGCGCATACTTTCGCAGCCGGGGATGATAGACATCGCCTCCCGGCTCGTTGACTGCGACGGACGCTATATGGGCGTGATACGAAGCCTTCTCGGCAGAGTCGTCGTGGCAGAGGATCTGGACGCCGCCATCGCCGCCGCGCGTAAGGGCGAGGCGCGGGTGAAGATCGTAACGCTCGACGGGCAGGTGATGAACGTCGGCGGCTCCATGACGGGCGGCAGTGCGGCAAGGAGCGTGGGCATAATCTCGCGCGCGAACGAGCTGGAACGGCTGCTTGCGCGGCGCGAAGAGCTGGAGAAGGAGCTGAAAAGGCTTTCGGCAGAGCTTTCCGAGAGTCGCAGAGCCGAGACGGAGGCCAGATATGAGGCCGAGCGGGCGGAGGAAGGATTGCGCGGGGAGCAGGACGATATCCTGCGGCTCAAAACGGAGCTGGAGCAGCGGCGCGTGCTCGTGGCATCTCTGAAGGAGACGCGAAGGAGCATGGAGGCCGGGCTGGGCGAAACGGAGCAGCGCGCGGGCCGCAACCGCGACGAAAAGGCATATGCCCTTGCCGAGGCCGAAAGGCAGGAAAGGGCGGAGGCCGCGCTGCGTGCCGAGGCGGAGAAGCTTGCGGCGGAGCGCGAGAGCGCGGCAGCGACCTCCTCCCGGCTCAAAGAGGAGTTTGGCGCGGCGAAAAATTCCGAGGCCGCGCTGCGCTCGGAGCGGGAGGCGACCATCCGCGCCGTTTCGGAGTGGGAAAGCCTTGCTTCGTCGCTCGCGGCGGAGCACAGGCGCCGCGAGGGCGAAATAAGCGCCCTGCGCCGGAGCGGGGAAGAGCTGCGGCTGGAGGCCGCGGAGAAGAAGCGGCAGGCTGAGGAGCTTCGGGCTCTTGCCGCCGAGGGACAGAAGCGCCTTGATGAAAAGGCGGCGGAAAGAGCCGCGCTTGAAGGTCAGCGAAGCGGAAACGAAAAAAAGGTAAGAGAGAAAAACGAGGAAATAGTTTCTCTTGAGCGGGCGTACGCGGGCGTTGACCAGCGCAGGCAGGCGGCCGATATGGAGGAAAAGCAGCTTGTGGACAGGCTGTGGGAGAGCTATGAGCTCAGCCGTACGGCCGCGCAGCGCCAGAGACAGCAGCTTGAGAGCGTGCCGAAGGCAAAGTCGCGCGTAAGCGCGCTCAAGCGGGACATAGCCGCTCTCGGAACGCCGAATATCGGCGCGATAGACGAATTTGAGCGCGTGAATGAGCGCTATACATACCTCACGGATCAGCGCGACGATATCCTGACGGCGAAGAAGGGCCTGGAAAAGATCATTCAGGACGTTACGCGCGAGATGGAGGAAATTTTCACCCGCGAGTTTGACAGCATAAACGAGCACTTCAAGACCACGTTCCGCGAGCTTTTCGGCGGCGGCAGCGCATCGCTCGAGCTTGAGGACAGGGAGCATGTTCTCGAATGCGGCGTGGAGATCCACGTTCAGCCGCCCGGAAAAACGCAGAAAACACTCACGCTGCTCTCCGGCGGCGAGCGCGCGTTCGTGGCCATAGCGCTCTATTTTGCGATAATGAAGGTCCGGCCAACGCCGTTTTGCGTGCTTGACGAGATCGAGAGCGCGCTGGACGAAAAAAACGTTGCGCGCTTTGCGGACTATCTGCGAAAGGTGTGCGACAGGACGCAGTTTCTTGTCATAACGCACCGGCGCGGCTCGATGGAGCGCGCGGACGTGCTCTACGGCGTTACGATGCAGAAGGGCGTATCCAAGGTCCTGAGCCTTGACCTCGAAGAGGCGCTCAGAAAATACTGATATATTACGGAGGCAGATATGGGATTTTTCAGTAAAATAAAGGAAGGCCTTGCAAAGACAAGGGACAATATAACAAATCAGCTGCACGGAATGTTTGACAGCTTCACCGGCGCGAACGACGAATTTTTCGACGAGCTGGAGGAAACGCTTATCCTTTCGGACGTGGGCGTGGAGCTGGCGACGAGCTCCGTTGACAGGCTGCGCGAGGTTGTAAAAAAGAACGGACTGCGCGGTGCGCAGGAAATTCGCGCGGCGCTCGAGGAGATACTGCGCGAGATAGTCACCTTTGACGATATGGCGATAAAAACGGATACGAAGCCGTCGATAATCCTCGTTATCGGCGTGAACGGCGTCGGAAAAACGACGACCATCGGCAAGCTCGCCGCGCGCTATGTATCCGAGGGCAAAAAGGTCCTGCTCTGCGCGGGCGATACCTTCCGCGCCGCGGCGGCGGAGCAGCTCACGATCTGGGCGCAGCGCGCGGGTGCGGACATCGTAAAGCACGAGGAGGGCTCTGACCCCGGCGCGGTCATATTCGACGGCATTGCCGCCGCGAAGGCGCGCGGCTCCGACATCATCATCTGCGACACCGCCGGAAGACTGCACAATAAGCAGAACCTCATGAACGAGCTTGCGAAGATAAACCGCATCATAGACCGCGAGCTGCCGGAGGCGAGCCGCGAGAACCTGCTCGTCATCGACGCCACCACAGGGCAGAACGGCCTTATCCAGGCAAAGCAGTTTTCTCAGGCGGCGGACGTTACGGGCCTTGTTCTCACGAAGCTGGACGGTACGGCGCGCGGCGGCATAGTCTTTGCCGTGTGCGGCGAGCTTAAGATACCCGTAAAGCTCGTGGGCGTGGGCGAAAAGGTCGGCGATCTTATCGATTTCGACGGCGCGGACTTTGTGAGGGCGCTGCTGGATGAGTAAGCTGAAATTTGTCCTTGCGAGCAATAACCCAGGCAAGCTGCGCGAGATGAGGGAGATACTCTCCGAGCTGGGGATAGAGGTCCTGTCC
>CAKTED010000027.1 GCA_934546725.1 uncultured Oscillospiraceae bacterium
GATTTGAGCTTATTTCGTATACGCCGGGGTCAATTTTTTCGTCCGCATGCGAAAACTTTGAAAAAAGCCTAAAAAGGAAGGGATATTCAATTATTCCCGCCTGCTTGAGCTCGTTTGCGACCTCGTCTATCGTAAAATTATCACTGACGGTTATCTCTGCGCTTACCTCTTCCTTGTTAAGAGAGAGCACATCATTGGCCGCCAGCCAGCACAGCGCCGCAAGAACGGCGCTTACGCACACGACCATGATGAAATACAGCACTCCGCCCATGCAGCCTGTTCTGTAATTTCTGCGTCTTCTCACGGGTCTGTAATCCCTCGCATCGTATTCTTCCTCTTCGGGCTGAGACTGCTTCTCCGCCTGCTTCTTCTCCTTTTTCGCGGGTCTTGCGTCAGCCGTCTCGTGGAAAACATGGGTCCTGTCAATGTCCTCTCCGCCCGGCCCGGTATGCTCAGCTTTGAAAGCTCCCGCTTCACCGCCGTCCTCTGAAAGAGGCTCTCTGAAAACCTGCGTGCTCTCCAGCTGCCCGTCCGCTTCACCGCTGTCCCCGTCCGTTACTCCACGCAGCTCATCCGTGCTTATATTCAGGAGCTTTGCAAGCTCCTCATCGCTTATCACCTGCGTGTTATCATATTTTCCCGCGCCGGTATCCGCGTAATTTTCGCTTTTATCCTCCGCCTCTTCATGCTGCGGAGCTTCACCGTGCCGTGGGGTATCATCCTCGTCGCCGTCTATACTGCGCAGGAATTCCTCAAAGGCAAGATCCCGCTTTGAACGGTGCTCTTCGGCGTCGATCCCATTATTGATTTTCTTATCGTCGGACATTATACACCTCTTTTTCATGGCTTTGCTGTAACACATACTGCTCTCCCGACATAGTATAAGCCGAAAGGTGAAGCGCACAGCGCAAACCGATCACGGCCCCCGTTTCAGATCAGCCGCGCAGCCGGGGAGCCGGATTACATTGCGCGGAGAAAGGACTCCTTTATGTTCTGTGGAAATTCTGGAAACTGCTGGATCTGGATAGTTCTTATCATCATCCTCTTCGCCTGCTGTGGCTGCGGCAACGGCTGCGGCGAAAGCACCAACGGCTGTGGCTGCGGCTGCAACAACGGCTGCGGCTGCTGAGCCTTTTTCTTCCGCCGTCAGCGCCCCAAACCGGGGCGCCGACGGCTTTTCCCCGTTCAGAGACAGGCCATATCCGCGCGAAGCTTCTTCGCCGCCTCCGGACCCTTAAAATACTCAAGCAGTGTAAAGCCGAACTCGAGCGCCGAGCACGGTCCGCGCCCCGTTATTATCCTTCCGTCCCTGTGGCTGTGCTCATTTTTTACGAAGCGGGCCTTCGGCATCTGCTCCTCCATCCCCGGATAGCACACCGCGCTCACGCCGTCAAGCACGCCAAGCGCATAAAGAACGGTCGGTCCGGCGCAGATGGCCGCAAGTGCCGCCCCGCGCTCATATGCTTCCCCGATCTTTTTCTTCGCGATATGTGGGCTCTTTATGCTGTTTACCCCGCCGAGACCGCCGGGTATCACGATCATATCGGCCTTTTCCGGGTCAAGCTCCGCGATATCGATGTCGCATACTGTTTTTATATCGTGCGCGCCGGTAACAATCCTGCCGCCGATCCCGGCAAAGGCTGTTTCAATTCCTCCGCGCCGGAGAATATCCGCCGGTGCGGTGGCTTCCACGGGCTCAAAGCCCTCGCCCAAAATAATATATACCATAAATCAATACGTCCTTCAATCAATGATTTCAGAAACCATATTTTCAACTTCCCTGCCGATATCCTCTTTCGTGCGCATTGCGCCGTTTTCAAGACAGTCAACCTGCCGCCAGGAATAGAACCTCGCCGCATCGGCCGCCGCGTCGCAGCATTTGCGCAGATATTCGTTGTCTCTTTCATGGATATCCGCCGAGGCTCCCGTTGCGTTTTCCCTCCTGCGCCGCTGCTCTGCCGCCACCTCAACGCTTATGTTCATATATATGACAAGGTCAGGCTCCGGCAGCCCCATTTTTACATATTCAAAGTCGCGCAGCCAGGCAAAAAAGGCATCCCGCTCATCCCGCTCCAGCTTTGAAGCCTGATGCACGGCATTCGAGGTGGTATAGCGGTCCGTAACTATGAGGCCGCCGCTCTCGTAATACTCTCCCCAGTCCTTTTTATACGAAGCGTATCTGTCCACGGCGAAAAAAGCGGACGCCGCGTAGGCGTTTACGGAATCCGGCCTTGAGCCGAACTCTCCGGCAAGGTACATTCTTATAAGTGCCGACGAAGGCTCCGAATACTGTGGAAAAACAAGACTTCTGAACCGCTTTCCGCGCTCATTGAGCGACCGGCACAGCGCTTCATACTGCGTGGATTTTCCCGAGCCGTCTATTCCTTCAAAAACTATAAGCCTTCCCTCAGCCATTTTTCCTGCCTCTTATTCTCTCGCCGATGACCGCAAAGAGGAAAACCGGCAGCTTTATCATCCGCTTTATGCGCGACGGCTGCTTCAGAAGCCTGTAAAGCCACTCAAGGCCAAGCCTCTGCCAGCCCTCCGGCGCGCGCTGTACCTCTCCGGCAAAAACGTCCAGTACGCCGCCAAGCCCCATCATGAGGCCCACATTCAGCTTTTCGGAATTGCGCATCATCCATATCTCCTGCTTCGGCGCTCCAAGACACACCAGCAGAAGGTCTGGCGCTGCGGCGTTTATTTCCTCGATCACCGGCGCATCGTCTTTGAAATATCCGTCATGCGTTCCGCATATCTCTATTCCCTGATAGCGCCTTCTGAGCTCATCGGCGGCTTTCTCCGCCACGCCCGGCTTTGAGCCGAGCAGGAAAAGCGTTTTGCCGCTCTGCGGCAGCGTCTCGAACAGCTTCGTACCAAGATCGATACCGGGTATTTTCTGCTTAAGCGGGGTTTTAAGTATTTTTGCGCCGTATATGACGCCTATGCCGTCCGCCACAACAAGATCGGCGTTTGCGACCGCTTTCTTCAGCTCGGAATTTTCGCGGCACATCCATACTATCTCCGGGTTTGGAGTAACGACATATGCTCCGCTGCGTCCGTCCATAAGCTCAAGCGCTTTTTCGCGCGCCTCATCCATCGTAAGATCATCGAAGCCTACGCCCAAAATTTCCGTTCGCAAAAAATCACCGCCAAATCAAAGCTTTGAAAACACTTCGCCGATATTATCGGCCAGGATAAGGTCAGCCTCGCTGTCATACGGGGTCGGGGTCCTGTTTATAAGAACAAGCTTATTGCCCCGGTAATACTGCAAAAGTCCCGCCGCCGGATAAACGGACAGCGACGTTCCGCCGACTATGAGTATATCCGCCGCGCGGATACGCGCTATCGCCCGGCTTACAGTCTCATCATCCAGCCCCTCGCCGTAAAGCACGACCTCGGGCTTTATTATTCCTCCGCAGGAGCATCTCGGAACGCCGGTGCCGTCAACAACGCTTTCCAGCCCATATTCCCTTCCGCAGCTCATGCAGCGGTTTCTGTGGATGGTGCCGTGCAGCTCAAGTACCTCCCGGCTCCCGGCCATCTGATGGAGTCCGTCAATATTCTGCGTTATGACGGCCCTGAGCTTTCCCTGCCGCTCAAGCTCCGCAAGCTTTATATGGCAGGCATTCGGCCTGGCCTCCAGGTATATCATCCTGTCACGGTAGAATTTATAAAACTCCTCCGTATTTTTCATGAAAAAGCCGTGACTTATTATCGTCTCGGGCGGATAGGCATACTTCTGATTATACAGTCCATCCACACTGCGGAAATCCGGTATGCCGGACTCCGTGCTCACACCGGCCCCGCCGAAAAACACGATATTATCAGAATCGTCTATCCACCGCTTTAATGTCTGAATATTATCGTCCATACCTTCAGCATCTCCTCGCCGCAGCAGGAATTATTGCGGATTCATGCTGTAATTCGGAGCTTCCTTGGTGATGTAAATATCATGCGGATGGCTCTCCTTGAGAGCGGCGCTTGTGATTTTTATGAACCTCGCCTTCGTTCTGAGGTCGTCTATCGTGGGCGTTCCGCAGTAGCCCATACCGGAGCGTATGCCGCCGATCATCTGATAGATGGCGTCGGAAACGCTTCCCTTGTAGGGAACGCGTCCCTCAACACCCTCGGGAACGAGCTTCTTGCTGTTTTCCTGGAAATATCTGTCCTTGCTGCCCTTTGCCATGGCCGCAAGCGAACCCATGCCGCGATAGACCTTGAACTGGCGGCCCTGATACACCTCGGTCTCTCCGGGGCTCTCCTCGCAGCCGGCCAGCAGCGAACCCATCATGACGCAGTTCGCGCCCGCTCCGAGCGCCTTGACGATGTCTCCGGAATATTTGATGCCGCCGTCGGCAATGATCGGAATTCCGTATTCCGCAGCAGCAGAGGCCGCGTCGGCCACAGCCGTTATCTGCGGCACGCCGATACCTGCGATAACGCGGGTTGTGCAGATGGAGCCGGGGCCGATACCGACCTTCACGCAGTCCGCTCCCGCCTTTATAAGCTCTCTCGTACCGTCTGCCGTGGCAACGTTGCCCGCGATAAGCTGGATATCGGGATACTTCGACTTTATCATATCAACGCATTTGAGAACATTGCGCTGGTGGCCGTGAGCGGAGTCGAGACCAAGAACGTCAACGCCCGCGTCGATAAGAGCGGAGGCTCTGTCAAGCACGTCCGCCGTAATGCCGAGAGCCGCGCCGACGAGCAGGCGCCCCTTCTCATCTCTTGCGCTTCTGGGATAGGTAACGGCTTTTTCAATGTCCTTTATGGTAATAAGACCCTTCAGGGCAAAATTATCATCAACTATGGGCAGCTTTTCCACCTTGTGCTTGCGAAGCAGCTTTTTGGCCTCTTCAAGCGTGGTACCCTCTCTGGCCGTGATAAGGTTTTCCTTCGTCATCACCTCGCTGATGGGCCTGTCCATATTCTCTTCAAACTTCATATCGCGGTTGGTTATGATGCCGACAAGCTTTCCGCCGTCCACAATGGGCACGCCGGATATTTTATACTTCGCCATAAGCTCGTCAGCCTGAGCCAGCGTATGGCTGGGAGAGAGATAGAAGGGATTGGTGATAACGCCGTTTTCCGAGCGCTTTACCATGTCTACCTGCTCCGCCTGCTGGTCGATAGTCATATTCTTATGAATGATCCCAATGCCGCCCTCTCTCGCTATGGCGATAGCCATGCGCGATTCGGTAACGGTGTCCATCGCCGCGCTGACAAGCGGAATATTCAGCTTTATTTTTTTCGTAAGGTGGGTCGAAAGATCAACGTCTCCCGGGACCACCTCGCTTGCCGAGGGAACGAGAAGCACATCGTCAAAGGTGATACCTTCTCCAACTATTCTGTCATAAAAACTTGCCATATCAGCATCTCCTCTCCAACAAATAAACTCGATTGTTGATATTAAAACAGTTTACTACTCAGTTTCAAGCTTGTCAACCTTGCATAAGCACCAAAACGCTCCGCCAGAGCAGATAATTGACATATTTCATTTTCTGTTATATACTTTTTAAAATATTTATTACAGGAGCTGATACAAATGTCCAAAGTCGAAGCAGGTCAGAGGCTTGACGATCTTGCCGTAACAACGGTGAATCGCGGCAGCTGCCATCTTTCCTCCCTTCTGAGCAGGGAAGGTAAAACCGCCATCGTCTTTCTCCGCTATTACGGCTGCCCGCTCTGCCAGTACGATATGATAAAATACCGCGATGCCTATGACGCCATCACCGGTGGCGGAAACGAGCTCGTCGTCGCTCTTCAGTCGACCGGAGAGAGCATCGCCTCGCAGACCGATATCAAATTTCCCTTCGACATTATCTGCGACCCCGAAATGCTCATTTACAAAGCGCTCGACATAAAGCCCTCCGAGCCCATGAAGGATGGCGAAATGCCCGCTCCCACGCCCGAGATGCTCAGGCTCTTCAGGGAGATCGAGGATATGGGCATAAAGCACGGCCCCAACGAGGGCATTGAAGAGCAGCTGCCCGCCTGGTTCATCCTGGACAGCGATCTGAACGTACTGAAGGCTCATTACTGCTCTTCGCGTAATATATCTTTTCTCCCTGCCGCATTTCGCGGCAGGGAGATTTTCATATGCTTCAGGCGTTGAAGACATATCTGTCAAGGCGGCTCATGGCTTCCTCAACAAGAGAATGCGGCACGGCAAGGTTTATTCTTATCGCGTACTCGCGGTGGAACGGGCGGCCGTCCTGCCAGATAACGCCAACCTCCATACCGGTCCTGAGCAGCTCGTCCATGCTCTTTCCGTGCTTTTTGCACCACTGCTCGCAGTCGAGATAAAGCATATAGGTCCCCTCCGGCTTTGCGAGCGTAACGCCATCAAAGTGCTCAAGAATATAGTCGTATGCGTAGTTCACGTTATCCGAAAGCACCTGGCAGAGCTCGTCCACCCACTGCTCGCCCTCGGGCTTATAAGCTCCGATGAGCGCATGGACGGAGATAACGTTTTCTCCGTTATAGTGCGACAGACTCGCCTGCTTCATAACGCGGTCGCGCAGATATTTGCTGTATATAATATGGTACGAGCCGACAAGTCCGGCAAGGTTGAACGTTTTGGACGGCGCGTACATGGCTACGGTGCGCATTTTCGCGTCCTCGGAAACGGACTGCGTCGGAATATGCTTATGCCCGTTCAGGATAATATCGGACCATATCTCGTCGGAGATAACAACGCACTCGTTTGCGGCATATACCTCCATGGCCTTTTCCAGCTCCCAGCGCTCCCATACTCTTCCGCAGGGATTGTGCGGCGAGCAGAAGACGACGGTATGAATTTTATTTTCCTTTATTTTTTTGTCCATGTCCTCAAAATCCATGCGCCACACGCCGTTTTCATCCAGAACAAGGTCGGAATGGACGATCTTTCTGCCGTTGTTTTCAATGCAGCCCGTAAAGCCTACATAGGTGGGCGAATGGAGCAGGATGGCCTCGCCGGGCGCGCTGAAGGCCTGGATGGCGGAAATGACGCCGCCAAGCACTCCGTTTTCGTAGCCGATGTGCTCCTTTTCAAGTCCTTCCACGCCGTTTCTCACCCTCTGCCAGTTTATGATGGCGTCATAATAGGCGTCCGGCGTCGCAAAATATCCGAAGGCGGGGTGCTTCGCGCGCTCTGTCATCGCTTCAACGACCGTAGGCACGGTGGCAAAGTTCATGTCCGCCACCCACATCGGGATGCGGCTGAAGCCCTCTCTGACCTCAACGCCGCGCATGGGGATAACGTCTACCGCGATGGCGTCCTTTCCCCGGCGGTCCATTATGGATGTAAAATCATATTTCATTTCTGTCGTCTCCTTATATCAAACGTTGCCCGAACGGGCGTAGTAGAATATGTACTGCTGCGCAAGGCCCGCGTTTCTGCCAAAAACCTTCGGGTCAAAATCCTTTGAATAATGCGCGCTGAGCGCCTTTTTCATCCAGACGTCTATGGGAAAAGCATCGGGAATGCAAAGCCCGAAGAGTATGACGCAGTTTGCCACCTTGTCGCCTATACCGTTCAGGGCCTTCAGCCTTTTCAGGGCGGTTTCAAAGCTCTCGTGCGAAAGGGCCTCAAGGTCAAGCTCACCGGACGCCACGGCCCTTGCCGCGCCGATAATATATGGCGCGCGATAGCCGCAGCGCAGCGGCGCAAGGTCGCTCTCCTCAAGCTCCGCTATTCTCTCCGCTTCGGGAAAGCTGTAATATTTCTCTCCGTCAAGCTCCAGCCCGTCTCCAAATTCGCGGCACAGCGTTTCGACTATCTTTTTTATCCGCGGGATATTGTTGCACTGGGATATGATAAAGGAGCACAGCGCCTCCCATTTGTCCTGCCTGAGAATGCGTATCCCCGCGCCGTAATCCGCCGCCGCCTTTGTATAATCGTCCACCGCAAGCTCTCTGCGGGCCGTCGCGTAGTCGCGCTCAAGGTCAAAATAATCATACCATATGTTTTCAAAGTCTTCCATGCCGCCGCTGATATAAACGCTGCCGCCCTCCGACCAGACCCTCGCCGCTTTTCCGAAGGCCACGCCCCGGTAAACTCCCCTCTCATCAGCGTTCCAGCGAAAGCACTGGCCGCACTCGAATATTTTGACGGGGTCAAAATCCTCCGGAGCCTTTATTTCAACGCAGTCTTTGTGTTCCAGATATTGCATAAATCCACACTTCCGTTTATAATAGGCATAAATGTTGTATTTTGTTTATTGTAACACATTTTTGCGTTCAGCAACAGAGAAGGTGCCAATTTTGTCCGAAAAAATATTCACCATACCGATAAACGAAGCCTTTGACAGTCATGACGGCTGCCCCATGTGCCGCCTGCGCAGCGCTTTGGAGGAAAGCACTCTCTCCTATACTCTCGGCGCGGCCATGATGGAGCCGGACGTTCGCATTAAAATGAACGGCGCGGGCTTCTGCCGCGAGCATCTTTCCGCGCTGCGCTCAATGAAAAACAAGCTGGCGCTCGCGCTTATCCTTGAAAGTCACCTTGCCGACGTAAGCGCGTTTTTTGATACGCCCGTCAGTGAAAAGAAGGGGCTCTTCTCTTCAAAGCAGCCCAGGGCGGATGCCGGAGATCAGCTCAGAGAGCTTTCAGGCTCCTGCTTCGTCTGCCGCCGCGTTCGTTCCACAGAGCTGAGGTATTTTTCAAATGTAGCATGGCTGTGGGAAAGCGATGAAAAATTCCGCGACAGGCTGCGCGCCCAGCCCTTCATCTGCGTAACGCACGCGGCAGGCATTCTTGAGGCAGGCCGCCGTGAGCTCAGGGCGGAAAATTACCGCTCGCTTTACGAAGCGATAGCAGAGCTCGACCGCGCATACCTCGAAAAGCTTCGCGCCGATATCACGGAATTCACCGTAAGCTTCGATCACCGCAACGCCGGGACTCAGTTGAGTGACGAAGCGCGCAGCTCCATTGAACGCGCTGCCGAATTTCTCCGCTGACAGCCGCTCCAAAATACATAAAATCACCCCGTTCGGCGCACAATAGCGCTAACGGGGTGATTTTTTTGAGCACAAAAAGGATCGGGACGCAAACCGTAAGACTTGACCGCCCGCCGTCCATAAGCGGCAGCGCGAGCGTTGTCGGCCAGAAGGAGGGGCAGGGACCTCTCAAAAGCAGCTTCGACTATATCGGTAGCGATTCATATTTCGGCGAAAAAAGCTGGGAAAAGGCAGAGTCCACCATGCAGTCGCAGGCTTTTTCGATCGCCTGCGGCAAGGCATCGCTCGCGCCGTCGGACATACAGTATATTTTTGCGGGAGACCTTCTGAACCAGTGCGTCGCCTCCGCCTTTGCCATGCGTGACAGCTCCATACCGTTCTTCGGGCTTTACGGCGCCTGCTCCACCATGGCCGAGGGGCTTTCGCTTGCCGCGCTTCTGATAGACGGCGGCTTTGCCGATACCGCCGCCGCCATGACCTCCTCCCACTTCTGCTCCGCCGAGCGGCAGTTCCGTTTTCCGCTGGAATACGGCGGCCAGCGCACTCCCACCGCCCAGTGGACGGCGACCGCGGCGGGCTGCGCCGTGCTGACGGCTTTGGGCGACGGCCCATACGTCACGCATGTTACGACCGGGCACATTGTCGACGCCGGAATAACCGACGCTAACAACATGGGAGCCGCGATGGCTCCGGCGGCATATGAAACGCTGCGGCAGCACTTTGATGATACCGGGCGCGGCCCGGATTTTTATGACCTTATCGTAACGGGCGACCTCGGCCTTATCGGCCACAGGGTCGTAACGGACTTCTTCGCCCGCGACGGCATTGATCTTTCCGGGGTCTATAATGACTGCGGACTGATGCTTTTCGCCCGCAGAGAGCAGGACGTTCACGCCGGAGGCTCCGGCTGCGGCTGCAGCGCAAGCGTGCTCTGCGGGCATATACTTGCTGAAATGCGCGCGGGGCGGCTGAAAAACGTGCTCTTCGCCGCGACCGGCGCGCTGATGTCGCCCGTTTCGTCCGGCCAGGGCGAAAGCATACCGGGGATCTGCCATGCCGTGGCAATATCTGCCGCAAAGGAGGAGCATAGCGCATGATATGGGAATATGCAAAGGCCTTTCTCGTCGGCGGCCTTCTGTGCCTCATCGGTCAGCTGCTGATAGACAAGACAAATCTTACCCCTGCCAGAATCCTTGTATCATATGTCGTTGCGGGCGTACTGCTCGGCGCGGTCGGTATATACGAGCCCTTTGCCGAATGGGCCGGAGCGGGAGCGACCGTTCCGCTCACCGGCTTTGGAAACACGCTGGCAAAGGGCGTAAAAAAAGCCGTTGAGGAAAAGGGGCTGCTCGGAGTTTTTACCGGTGGCCTTACGGCCTCCGCCGCCGGAATATGCGCCGCCATTCTTTTCGGCTACATCATGGCGCTTATATTCAGGCCGCGCGAAAAGAAATGAAAAGAAAACGCATGACCCGATCTGATGTATTAAATCGGGGCATGCGTTTTTTCTATTCTTCGTCCATATATTCCCCGTCCGAAGAGGGCTCCACTTCTTCGGGCACGTACTCCTCCGGCTCCTCCGGAGCGATTCCCTGCATGGCGTCCCACTGCTCGCGCGTTATCAGCAGCTGACGGGGCTTCGAGCCCTCGAACGGACCGACTATTCCGCGCTCCTCCATCTGATCTACAAGGCGGGCCGCGCGCGAGTATCCCAGCTTCAGCCGCCGCTGAAGCATGGAGACCGACGCCTGCTTCGAGTCAAGAATGACCTCAACCGCGGCATTGAAG
>CAKTED010000028.1 GCA_934546725.1 uncultured Oscillospiraceae bacterium
GCACTCGCTCGGCTCGCACACTTGCGGGCTGAGAGGTGTTTTTTCCGAGGCGCATGTCCCCGAAAAAAATATGATCTGATTTTATTCCGTCATCTGCGGATGACGGAACTCTGCGAGACTTTTTTCGGATAAGCCAAGCCCCGGACACACGAAACGTCCGGGGCAAAAAAGTTCAACGGGAAATCGATCAGGCGATGATGTTGAGAATGATGGTGAGGATGACGAAGGCTATCGCGATCCACTTCGTGCTCTTTGCGAGCTTTGCGTCGATGGAGCGGGACTTGTTCCTGGCCATAAAGGTGTCGGCTGCGCCTGCAATGGCTCCGGACAGACCGGCGCTTTTTCCGGACTGGAAAAGAACGATTATCACAAGAGCAAGAGCGCAGAGAAGCTGGATGATGGTGAGAGCGAGCTGCATATTAACATTCCTTTCAACACAGCCCGCGCAGACGCAGGGCTGAAAAATTCTTGTTTTGCCCTTCTTTTCAGGCATTGGATATGTTATCATAATCAGAGGAAGAATGCAAGCAGTTTTTTTGCATTTTACCGCTTCATAAATATTTTTGCGCCGCGCTGCGGCAGAACTGGAGATATACGCCCATGTTTTTTGATACTCACGCTCATTATGATGACGAAAAGTTTGACGCCGACCGCATGGAGCTGATAGCCTCGCTGCCCGCGGCGGGTGTGGAGCTCGTCCTTGACCCCGGCAGCGATATTGCCTCATCAAAAAAAGCGCTGGCTCTCGCAGACAGCTTTGATTTCGTTTACGCGGCGGCAGGCATACATCCTCATGAGGCGGACGGCGCTTCAGACGCGGCCTTTGCCGAGCTCGAGGAGCTGCTGCGGCAGCCGAAGGCCGTGGCCGTAGGCGAGATAGGACTTGATTACCACTATGATTTTTCGCCGCGCGAGACGCAGAAGCGCGTATTTGAGGCGCAGATGGCGCTGGCACGCGACCTTGACCTGCCCGTTATCGTTCACGACCGCGAGGCGCACGAGGACTTTCTGCGCATAATGCGCCAGTTCCCGACGATGCGCGGCGTTGTCCACTGCTACTCCGGCAGCCTTGAGATGAGCCGCGATATTCTCCGCGCGGGCTGGAGCCTCTCCTTCACCGGCTCCGTAACATTTAAAAACAACAGAAAAGCGCCGGAGATACTCGCCTCCGTGCCCATAGACCGCTTCATGCTCGAAACTGACAGCCCGTACATGACGCCCGTTCCGCACCGCGGCGAGCGCAATGATTCCACATACCTTAAATATATCGCGCAGTTCATCGCCGATGTTCGCGGCGACAGCGTTGAGAATATCGCGGCCTCCGCGCTCATAAACGGCACCGATTTCTTCAGCATATTTCCCGGCGAGGTCGAATTTCTCGACGGCTTCGAGGAGTAAGAGGCGGCGAAGGTCCGTTTTCGTGTTGCATATTTCGGACAATTGTTTTATAATATGTTATAATTTCTCCCTTATTACAGGAGAAATGGAAATTCAGGAAATGGAGAATGAAAAATGGTAACCTGTCCTAACTGCGGGGCTCAGTACGACGTCCCCGCGAAGTTCTGTTCAAAATGCGGCACGCCCATCCCGGAAGCCCCGGCGGCAGAGACCGTCCATGCGGCAGCTGCCGTATCCGAAGCTCCCGCACCGGAGGCTCCGCAGCCCGCGCAGGGCTACACCGCGCCTCCGGCTCCTCCTGCTCCGGCAGGCGGCAAGAATAAAAAGGTCGGCATCATCGCCACGGTGGCGGCGGTCGCCGTCGTAGCGGTCATTGCCGTCGTGCTTCTGGTGAGCGGCGTGTTCAAATCTCCGGCGGCCAGATTCGTTGATATCCACAATACCTCCATGCTTGCCCCGGCGGCGGAGGCCGTTACAAAATATTCCGAGATCATCTCAAAGCCGTCCACAGCGAATGTTGATATCTCCACGGATATGACGCTCACGGCGGACGTCAGGATGAACGACGAGTACGGCTATGATTCCGAAATGATCGCGTTCCTGCGTAATTTTGCGCTCCAGCTCAGCGTTGACGCAAAGTCCGGCAAGAGCTCCGTCATTGCAGTAAACGCGCTTTATGACGATGAGCAGATATTCGGCGGCACCATCACCGCGGACGAGGACGGGATCGGCTTTTACGCGCCCGAGGTGGACGATCATTACTACACCATGAGCATGGACACCATCCGCGAGCTCATTGACGATGAGACGGGGCTTGATCCCTCCACCTCGGAGGATATAAAAAGCGCCATCGACGGCAAAAAGCTTGCAAAGGTCCTCGGCGATATTTATGACATCGCCTTCGATTGCGCTACGAAGGACAATGTCACTAAGGAGAAGCGCGACGTGGAGCTTTACAGCGTCGGCGAAGAGGTGAACTGCACCGTTTATACCTTCGAGCCAGGCAGAAAGGACCTTGAAAAAATGCTCCTCGCCCTTGCAGATTACCTCGATAAGAGCGACGATGCCTATGATGTATATGTTTCGCTCTACTCCGTCATGAATATAAATTACCTCAGCTATTACGACAGCTGGGAGGACGAATGCCTTGATACATATGACAGCTTCATCGACGATCTGCGGGACAGCGCGTCCGACATCGCGCGCAGCATAGCGGACAGCAATTTCACCTGGACCACAGCCGTTGACGGCAAGCGCATTTATCTCGACTGCATCAGCTTTGACGACTACGGCGATGAGGTGAGCATACGCTATGAGTCCTTCGGAGAGGGCAAAAAGGGCCGCACGGACGCGTTTTATGTGGAGGACGGCTACACGACGAACAGCATAATAAGCGATTATACGCTCAACGGCAATGAGCTTGACGGCAGCTTTACCGTCAATGCGGATTACGACTCCTATACCGTCGACTTTGATATCGACCTCTCCGAAAAGTCCGTTCTCGGCATTCCTTACGGAAGCTACACTCTTTCCAACTATGTCGAGCGCTTTCTGAAGCTCAGCGTTGGAAAGGCGGATAACGGCGGCAGCGACCATGAGCTCACGGTTTATCCCGACGGCTCCGGCGGCGACCGCATAATATTCACGCTCAATACAACGGACAAAAAGGCCACCCTTGCAAAGGCTCCGAAGGAGAAGGCAACGGAGATAACGGACATATATGACCTTGACGATATCTTCTACGATATCGCAAACGGTATCTCGGAAAAGTTCTATGATTCGATTTATTATTAAGGAAGAGCCTTGAAAACGGGAAGGAAGATTTGATGAAAGTCCGCTCTGGCAGGAAAATGCTCAAATGGACGATACTTGTTATCGCCATGTTTCAGATGCCCACGCTCGCCGTATCGCCCGCGATAGCGAAGATCATGGATCAGTTTGGCCGCGATCTCGTTACGGTCCAGACGGTTCTGCAGATGCCGAACCTCATTTCGCCCTTTGCGTCCATCCTGGCGTCGATAATCATTGCAAAGGCGAACGGCCGCATATCGAAAAAGGCCGTAATAATCACCGGCCTTGCCTGCATCGTGGCGGCGGCCACCGGCATGGCGCTGCTCAGCAGCGAGTTCTGGACACTGTATATATGGGGCGCACTTATCGGCGTTGCGCTCGGCCTGTTCATCCCCACCACGGCAAGCCTGATGATGGACAGCTTTGACGAGGATGAGGTTCGCGTGCTCTCTGGCCAGCAGACCTCGTTTATCAATATCGGCGGCATTATCATGAGCATACTCGGCGGCATCCTGGCAGACGTTGTGTGGTTCGGCGGATATCTTACGTTCTATTTCGGCGTGCCGATAATCGTCATGTGCGCCATATTCCTGCCGTCGAAGAAGCGCGCGTCCGAGCAGGCGGCGAAGGCTGTTTCCGCATCAAAGGCGGACGGCGACCGCAGCCGCTTTGATCCCAACGTTCTGCTCTACGGCGTTATCATCTTCTTTTTCATGATGATGTACAGCGTAAGCGGCAGCAACATCTCCGTTTACGTCATTGACCAGCTCCAGCTTGGAACGGCCAGCACTACAGGATACATAACCGCCGTTCAGATGCTCGGCGGAGCGTGCAGCGGCATGCTCTTCGGAAAGCTTTCCGCAAGGCTGAGGGACTATATGATCCCGCTTGCCTTCCTCATGCTCTGCATCGGCTTTACGATCCTTGGCCTGGCAAGCTCGCTGGCGCTGATTTTCGTCGGCTCCTTTATCGCCGGCAGCGCCATCAGCATGTGCATGCCTCAGTGCATGTTCTCCATCTCACTCTATGTTGACGAGAATACCTCCACCTTTGCAAACGCCATCTCCTCGAGCATAGCCCCCAGTCTCGGCGGCTTCCTTTCCCCGAGGATATTTACAACGCTCACGACCCGGCTTTTCGGCGAGTCCATAAGCGACCGCTTCCTCTTCCTCGCCGGTACGACCCTCGTATTCTGCCTCGTCTTCGTCGTTATCATGACGGCGCGCAAAAAGGGCGGCAGGGCCAGGGGCTGGGCGTAACGCGGACCACGTATTACAGAGCGGGACCTCTGCTTCGGAGTCGAAGCGGAGGCCCGCTTTTCGATTATAATACCTCTTTTATTTTTCCCGCGCCTGTGCTACAATAGCGGTATAAATACGGCATGCCGTCTGCCGGGTAAGCGGGACGGCCGCGTTTGGAGCGAAAACGCGGAAAAGGAGCGATATATGCCTATTGTAACATCAACGGAAATGTTTAAAAAAGCGTATGAGGGCGGCTATGCTGTCGGCGCGTTCAATGTGAACAACATGGAAATAGTCCAGGGCATTACGGAGGCGGCGGCGGAAACGCGCTCTCCGCTTATTCTCCAGGTGTCCGCGGGCGCGAGAAAATATGCAAAGCACGTTTATCTCATGAAGCTCATCGAGGCGGCGGAGGCGGATACCGGCCTGCCCATCTGCGTGCATCTCGATCACGGCGCGGATTTTGAGGTCTGCAAGTCCTGCATCGACGGCGGCTTCACCTCCGTCATGATCGACGGCTCATCCCATCCCTTTGAGGAAAATATACGCATTACGAAGCAGGTCGTGGATTACGCGCACGATCACGGCGTTGTCGTCGAGGGCGAGCTGGGCCGCCTTGCCGGAGTGGAGGACGACGTCAAGGTAAATTCCGCAGATTCGTCCTATACCGATCCCGACCAGGTGGAGGAGTTTGTAAAATCCACGGGCGTAGATTCCCTGGCCATCGCCATCGGCACGAGCCACGGCGCGTATAAGTTCAAGCCCGGCACGAAGCCGCAGCTTCGCTTCGATATCCTTGAGGAGGTATCCCGGCGCCTGCCCGGCTTCCCGATAGTCCTGCACGGCGCATCGTCCGTTATTCCGAAGTATGTTGAGATGATAAACGCAAACGGCGGCAATATGCCGGATGCCGTGGGCGTACCGGAGGATATGCTGCGCCAGGCGGCGAAGATGGCCGTCTGCAAGATAAACATAGACTCCGACCTCCGCCTCGCAATGACGGCGAGCGTGAGAGAGTACCTTTATCACCATCCGGCGGACTTTGACCCGCGCCAGTATCTCAAGCCTGGCCGCGAGAATATAAAGGACCTGGTAAAGCACAAGATAACGGACGTTCTCGGCAGCGATGGAAAGGCCTGAATCACTGCTGGAAAGGCTGGAAAAATATTGCCCCGGCGCTGTGCCCATGCACATGCCGGGGCATAAGCGCAATATTGCCCTTGCGCCATACCTTGCCCGCCTCGGCGCGGATATCGACATTACGGAGATAGACGGCTTTGACGACCTGCATGATGCCGACGGCGTGCTGGCGGAGGGAATGGCGCGCGCGGCGCGGCTCTGGGGGGCGAAGCGCTCGTTTTTCGGCGTGAACGGTTCCACCGGCGGTGTGCTCGCCGCCGTTTTTTCGGCGCTCGAGACCGGGGATGAGGTAATATGCGCGCGAAACTGCCACAAATCCGTCTATAACGCGCTTGAGCTGCGCAGAGCGAGGGCGCATTTCATTTTTCCCCGGCGCGAGGAGCATTGCGGTACGGCCTGCATCGTTACGCCGGAAGCTGTGCGCTCCGCGCTGGAGCATTACCCCGCCGCGCGGGCGGTGATAATCACGAGTCCGACGTATGAGGGAGTCGTGAGCGACGTGCGGGGGATAGCGGCCGCGGCGCATGAGCGCGGCGCGGCGCTCATCGTGGACGAGGCGCACGGCGCGCATCTCGGCTTCGGCGGAGGATTTCCGGACGGCGCGGTGCATTCGGGCGCGGATATCGTCGTCCAGAGCCTGCACAAGACGCTGCCGAGCCTTACGCAGACGGCGATGCTGCATGTATCCGGCGATATTATCCCGCCCGAACGCGTGGCGCGGTACATGGCGGTTTTTGAAAGCAGCAGCCCGTCATACCTGCTGATGGCGTCGATAGACGGCTGCGTGCGGCTGCTTGAGAGCGAGGGCGCGGCGCTTTTTGCCCGCTGGAGCGCGGCGCTGGACGCTTTTCGCGCGGCGCTGAGACTCAAGAGCCTGAGCCTGATGGAAAAAGCGCCCGGAATGTTTGCGCTCGATCCGTCAAAGCTCGTCATAAGCTGCCGCGAGAGCGGGATATTCGGCGCGGAGCTGATGAGCAGACTGCGCCGGGAATCCGGCATTGAGCTTGAAATGGCCGCCGCCGGGCATGCTATAGCCATGAGCGGCATGGGCGATACGGAGAAAACGCTGCTTCGTCTGGCTGAAGCGCTGAACGCCGCCGATTCGCGGCTTGAGCGCTCCGCCGCGTATGCCCTGCCGCGGACGGAGCCGCCGGAGGTATTCTGCCAGAGCTGGGAGACCGCGGGGGCGGATGCCGTTTCACTGCCGCTTGACGAAGCCGCGGGACGGGTGAGCATGGAGTACGTCTGGGCGTACCCGCCGGGCATACCGCTGCTCGTGCCTGGCGAGCGCATCCGCGCGGACGTAATTGCATTTATCCGCGAAAGCGAACGGGCGGGCATAGGCATGAAGAGCACGTTTCATGGCCTGCCTGAACGTATAATTGTAATGAAATAGACAAAAAATTGGGCATAAAATTAAATAATTATTGACATATGGTCAAAAACATGATACGCTCTTTATACGAAATGCTGAAGGAGGGCTTTGCAATGGTTTTGCTCCGCGCTTATGGGAATACCTGTGCCGGATCGAGACTGTGCTGCGCCCCTGAACGGGACATATGAGCGGTAACGGACGCATGGGTCATTCCCCAAAACGGAATGACCCATGCTTTTTTATTTGCGGGGAGGGAAGGTAATGAAAAAAATAATACCGGTAGTGCTGACGCTGATATTTGCCGTTTTTGCGGCGTCATGCGGAGATGAGCCGGAGCTGGGGTATGAGGACTTCGATTCATATGTAACGTCGTTTTCGGACTCGCTGTATTCCACCGACCTGGCGGTGCTGGCGTATAAGCCGGAGGCGGGCGAGCGCTTCACGAAGCTGGACGGCGGGGAATATGTGAGGTATTCTTTACCGCTTG
Source organism: uncultured Oscillospiraceae bacterium (assembly GCA_934546725.1). GTDB lineage: Bacteria > Bacillota > Clostridia > Oscillospirales > Oscillospiraceae > RGIG6375. Next base: position 7,433 of record CAKTED010000028.1, read on the forward strand.
CTGAGGTGATACGCGGCGCCGGACACCTTGAGAGCGTAACACTTGAGGAGCGCTGGTCGCAGGACGGTACGCTCGTGGAGACGATGAAGGAGGATACGCCGTATCTCGTCCTGTGCAACAAGCTGGGAGAGAACTATATCATATATTCCGAATTCTGCCTGACAGAGCTGAATGAGGAGCTTGAGGCCGTGGACGGGAATAGGGTCTGTCCGTGCCATTCGATCGAGGACGCGAAAAGAGTATATAATGAGGAGCTTGCGGGGATAGAAAAATATATAAACGCGCGGGCGATAAAGAGAACGAAGGACGGCCTGGAGATATATGGCTCCGTGTATCATGCGGACATGAACTATCAGATATTTTCGTTTGACTGGCAGCTTCAGTACTGCATAAACGAGCGCGACCCGGTGGGCGAGATATATGAAAGTTATTATCGTGAAAGCCTTTTTCTGAATGACGAGACGGACGAAAGAAGAAAAAAGATAAACAGCGACTGTGCGGTCGTCTTTTACAATGCGAATAATTACAGCTTTGGGGATTTCGGGTTCACGGCAGTGCTTGACTGCAAGGATCAGACAATATACGGCTATTTATACGAGGTATAATTAAATTGACAGAGAAAGTGACAAATGCGGGGGAAAACGTGATATGTAAGAAAATTCCGGGAGGCAGGTGGAACTTTTTCCTCCTGCCGTATTGACATCTGCCGGAAATACTGTAAAATAGAATATATTTATATGTGATATTGCGCCCGTTTTGCGGCAGAGCGCGGCAAGGCGCGGCTATTAACCTTAAAAAAGGAGCTTTTTACCATGAACAGAATCAACACTCTTGATACGAGAAACCTTGCCTCCAGCCTCGAGAACGGCGGCTGCGGCGAGTGCCAGACCTCCTGCCAGTCCGCCTGCAAGACCTCCTGCGGCGTGGCGAACCAGGCCTGCGAGAATACCTCCACCGGCAGAATCAGAACCCTTGGCACCAGAAGCCTCAGAGGCAGCCTGGCCGACGGCGGCTGCGGCGAGTGCCAGACCTCCTGCCAGTCTGCCTGCAAGACCTCCTGCGGCGTGGCAAACCAGGTCTGCGAGCACTGAAAAAGGGTAAATTAAGTCTTGCGCGGGGCTGTCGGAACGGCGGCCCCTTTTATTCTGCACCAAGGAGAAGATCCGATGATACACCAGTATAAGCTCAATGGATACAATATTGTCATAGACGTTTACAGCGGCTCCGTCCACGTTGTGGACGATGTGGCCTATGACGCCATAGCCATGCTTGAGAGCATGCCGCGCGAGGCGGTGAAGAGCGGGATTTTGGAGAAATACCCGGCGCTCACGGCGGATGAGGCCGAGGCCTGCCTTGCGGACATTGACGCTCTGCGCGGCAAGGGTCTGCTTTTTGCCGAGGACGTTTACGCGGACAGGGCGGACGTGCTCAAAAGCAGGAACAACGTTATCAAGGCGCTGTGCCTGCATGTGGCGCACAGCTGCAACCTCAACTGCGAGTACTGCTTTGCAAGCCAGGGCAAGTATCAGGGCGAGCGCGCCGTAATGAGCTTTGACGTGGGAAAGCGCGCGCTGGATTTCCTCATTGAAAATTCCGGCAGCCGCGTGAACCTTGAGGTGGACTTCTTCGGCGGCGAGCCGCTCATGAACTGGGAGGTCGTGAAGCAGCTGGTGGCCTATGGCCGCAGCCGCGAGGAGGAATGTCATAAAAAATTCCGCTTCACGCTCACGACGAACGGCATACTTATAGACGACGACGTGATAGATTTCTGCAACAGGGAGATGCACAACGTTGTCCTCAGCCTTGACGGACGCAGGGAGGTTCACGATCACCTCAGGAAGAACATAGCCGGAGAGGGCAGCTATGACAGGATCGTTCCCAGGTTCCAGAAGCTCGTTCAGAGCCGCGGCGGAAAGGGCTACTATGTCCGCGGAACGTTCACGCATAATAACGTGGATTTCACGAACGATATCTTCCATATGGCCGACCTCGGCTTCACGGAGCTGAGCATGGAGCCGGTGGTCTGCGCGCCGTCGGATCCATACGCGCTCACGGAGGAGGATCTGCCCAAAATCTTTGAGCAGTACGAGATACTTGCAAAGGACATGCTGCGCCGCGAGCGCGAGGGCAGGCCCATCACGTTCTATCACTACATGATAGATCTTGCCCACGGGCCGTGCATATATAAGCGCATATCGGGCTGCGGCTCCGGAACGGAATATCTGGCCGTAACGCCCTGGGGCGAGCTTTTCCCCTGCCACCAGTTTGTCGGCGATCCCAAATACAGCATGGGCAACATCTGGGACGGCGTTACAAACACGGAAATGCGCGAAAAATTCAGAAGGTGCAACGTTTATGCCCGCCCGCAGTGCGCCGACTGCTGGGCGAAGCTCTACTGCTCCGGCGGCTGCGCGGCAAACGCGTATCATGCCGAGGGCGATATTACGGGCGTTTACGAATACGGCTGCCGCCTTTTCCGCAAGCGCATGGAGTGCGCCATTATGATGAAGGCCGCCGAGGCGGACATGAGGTAAAAAAATATTGCCGGAACGTCCGCGCTCCGGCAACAGGGCTTTATTCAAGCGTGATTTCAACGTTGCGCAGGCGAGCGCTGCTCTTGAAAACGCGCACGATGTAAAGCGCGTTCCCCGGCAGCGGGCCGAAGGCAAAGCCGCCGTCCGGCTGAGTGAAGCAGCAGGCAAGGACAGAGTCGTCCCCGTCGCCTTCTCCGGCCTTCATCAGCAGTACCAGCGCGTCGCGAACGGGGGCTTCGGAAGCATCGAGAACAACGCCGCGCAGTGCGCTGCGGCAGCTCGGACCGATATGTATAACGGTTTTTATCTGCTCGTTACCGGCGGGGCAGAAGTAAAAATTCGCGTATTCGGGCATGGCGCCATGGCTCCGTTCTGCCGCCGGAATGGTAGCGCAGGCGTTCAAAAGCACGGCGGCGGCTGGCGGAGCTTTTGTCTGTCGGCAGTATGAGCAGGGGGGCAGTACCATTATATTGCCTCCGGCGCCGGCGAGTGCTTGACAGTGCGGCGGAAAATTTTTATAATATTCTATTATGAATGCCGCAATTATTCGGGTTAATTACCCGCGGAGGAGAGATCGCAATGGCTAAAGATAAAAAGGTCGAACGCATTACCGATATGGAAACCGACTTTGCCCAGTGGTTTACAGACGTTGTAACCAAGGCGGAGCTGGTGGATTATTCCGGCGTAAAGGGTCTGTATATCC
>CAKTED010000029.1 GCA_934546725.1 uncultured Oscillospiraceae bacterium
CTGTATGATCTGACATTGGATTCGATGCGTTCAAAAATATTCATCGATTACACTCCGTTTCAATTATCAAGAATTTCCGAAAAATATTCCACACATTTTTCACGAAAGCTCTCCACGCTCCCTGAATTTTCAAGGACGTGGTCGCAGTGCTCCCGGAACCATGCTTCACTCTTCTGTGCTCTCACGCGCATCCGGGCATAGGCCTCGTCTATCCCCTCGCGTGCCATTATGCGTCTTATGCGCGTCTCCTCCGGCGCCGTTACTGCTACGACAACGTCGCACAGCTCCGAAAGTCCGCTTTCGATAAGGGCAATGGCATCTATCGCCGCGGCATAATCATCCGCCGCAGCCTCGACCTTCAATCTTTTATTCACCTCGCGGCGAACGTATTTATGCGTTATCTCATTGAGCCGCCCGAGACGCTCGGGCCTTCCGAAAACTGCCGCGCCGAGCTTTTTTCTGTCTACGGCGCCGTCCGTAATAACGTCGCCAAACTCCGCCGCCAGCTCCGCGCGCATTCCGGCGTCGCTCTCAAGCAGCGTGTGGTAAACCGCGTCGCAGTCGATGATCTTTGCTCCAAGCCCGGCCAGCACGTCCAGCGCGGTGGTTTTCCCCGCCCCGGTGCCCCCGGTTATGCCGATAACCTTCATAGACTGACTACACCTCTATAACATTGTTGCCTGCAGCCTTGCTTATGCGATTATACACCGCAAGACCTACCCCGTTCTTCGGCGGGCAGCGCGCAAATATCTTTTTTATATCGTCCCTGTCCAGCTCCCGGAGCCGGGCAAAGAGCTTTTCCGCCAGTGTCTCCGGTCTGTCATACTCGCCGTAGCTCAGTACGACCGGCGCGGTATACATGGCCTCCTCGCCGTCAAAGCAGAGCACGGCGGTATGCCCGTCACTGTGGTCGTTTATGTACCTGGCTGCGCGCCCGGTGCTGCCGTCCACTACGGTAACGGCAGCCTCCGGAGCATAGTGGCGGTATTTCATCCCCGGCGCCTTCGGCTTTTCCCCGTCCATGAGCCTGCGGTATACCGCCGCATCCACCGCGACCTCGCCAAGCTGCTCTCTGAGCTGCTCAAGGCTTATTCCGCCCGGACGCAGCAGGCGCGGCGGCGTAACGCTCAGGTCGATTATCGTGGACTCAAGCCCCACGCGGCACTCGCCGCCATCGAGCACTGCCTCAATCCGCCCGCCGATATCGTGCATGACATGCCCGGCGCTCGTCGGGCTCGGCTTGCCGGATATATTGGCGCTCGGCGCGGCTATCGGCACACCGGAAAGCCGGATGAGCTCAAGCGTCGCCGGATGATCCGGGCAGCGCACGGCGACGGTATCCATCCCCGCGGTGACCCTGTCCGGCACAAGCGGAGAGCGCTTCAGAACCATCGTAAGCGGCCCCGGCCAAAAGCGCTCTGCCAGAGCATAGGCCTCGTCGGGCACATCCACGCACCATTTTTCAAGCTCCCGGCTCCCGCAGACGTGAATGATGAGCGGATTATCCTGCGGCCTGCCCTTTACCTCAAAAATTCTCGCAACGGCGGCATCGTCCAGCGCCGACGCGCCAAGACCGTAAACGGTCTCCGTCGGTATGGCTACAAGTCCGCCGCGCTTTATTATTTCGGCGGCTCTGACGAGCTTTTCTTCATCGTCCTCAGAGCCGGTAATTTTCAAATATTCCGTTTTCACTTCAGTCTTCCCCGTTCATTCTGAGCTTTTCAGCCTGATCGGCCGTTATGAGCGCGTCTATGATCTCGTCAAGGTCGCCGTTCATAACGGAATCGAGCTTATACAGCGTAAGACCGATCCTGTGATCCGTAACCCTTCCCTGCGGGAAGTTATATGTCCGTATTCTCTCGTTTCTCATGCCGGTGCCTACCTGGCTTTTGCGCTGCGCGGCTATCTCCGCCGTCTGCTTTTCGCACTCGCGCTCATAAAGCCTTGCTCTGAGCACCTTCATTGCCTTGTCCTTATTTTTATACTGGCTGCGCTCATCCTGGCATTCCACCACGAGACCCGTGGGGATATGCGTTATGCGAATGGCGCTTTCCGTCTTGTTAACGTGCTGTCCGCCCGCTCCGGACGAACGATATGTGTCTATCTGAAGATCGTTCGGGTTTATCTCCAGCTCCACCTCGTCCGCCTCCGGCAGCACGGCCACCGTTACGGTGGAGGTATGGATCCTCCCGCCCGTCTCTGTCTCCGGAACGCGCTGCACACGGTGAACTCCGCTTTCAAACTTCAGCCGCGAATATGCTCCCTCGCCCTCGATTATGAAGCTTACCTCTTTTATCCCGCCAAGCTCGGTTTCGTTAATACCGCTTATCTCGCACCTCCAGCCCCGGCGCTCGGCATACATGGAATACATTCTGTAAAGCGACGCGGCAAAAAGAGCGGCCTCGTCGCCGCCCGCTCCGCCGCGGATCTCAACGATAACGTTTTTTTCGTCATTCGGATCCTTTGGCAGCAGGAGAAGCTTCAGGCTTTCGCGCAGCAGCTCCATATCTGCACAGGCGTCGGAATATTCCTCCTGCGCCAGCTCGTGCAGCTCCGGATCGTGCTCCGAGTGCATCAGCTCAAGCGCCTCCTCTGCATTCTTCTGAAGCTGGATATACTTACGATAAGCCTCGACCACCGGCGCAAGCTCCTTCTGCTCGCGGGACAGCCTGCCGTATGCGGCCGGGTCATTATACAGCTCGGGGCTCAAAAGCTTCTGCTCAAGCTCCTCGTATTTTTCGCTGACAAGCTTCAGTTTTTCAAGCATGCGCATTTCTCCGTAGAATGTTTTTTGAGATTAATTATTGTATCACCACACGGGAGGAACGTCAATATTCCGCCCGCTCAATCGCTGAGCTCGGACCATTTTTCATAAAGCTCCTCAAGCAGTGCCTCCTGCGAGCTTTTTTCTTCAAAAAGCTCGCTGAGCTTTTCATAATCCGCCGAAAATTCTTCTATCTCCGCGTCGATGCGCTTTATATCCGCCTCAACGGTGTTTATCTGTTTTTCAAGCGCCGCTATCTGCTTCGCGCCGTTCGCCTGCTTCGGCTTTTTATTTTCCTTTTTGTTTTCCTTACGCCTGACTTCCTTCTGAGCCTGCTCCTGCTTCTGCCTGCGCGCCTTAAACTCGCGGTACTGCTCAAAGCCGCCCCTGAAGTCCGTAATATGTCCGTCCGCAAGCTCCCATATGCGCTCCGCAAAGCGGCTTATGAAGTAGCGGTCATGCGAAACAAAGAGCAGCGCGCCGCCGTAATCCTCCAGCGCCTCCTCTATCCACTCGCGCGAGGCAATGTCAAGATGGTTCGTCGGCTCGTCGAGTATGAGGAAATTTATATCCTCGCGCATGAGGATGCACAGTCTCAGGCGGCTCAGCTCGCCGCCGGACAGCGCCGCCACCGGCTTGAAAACATCCTCGCCCGAGAATTTGAACGCGCCGAGGCGGTTTCGCGCCGTCTGCGCCGTGCAGCCGGTCTCATATATCATCGTATCGAGCATGCTGCGCTCGGGGTGGTCAAAATGCACCTGCTGCTCGAGATACGCGCTTTTCACCGCCGGGCCAAGCTTTATAAGGCCCGCGTCCGGCTTTTCGATGCCCATGAGCATGTTTATGAACGTGGACTTGCCCGTTCCGTTATCGCCTATGAGCGCTATGCGCTCTCCTCCGCCGACTTTGAGCTCCGCGTCCTCAAGGATCACCCTGCTGCCGAAGCTTTTTCTGAGCCCCTTTACGGTGAAAAGCTCGTCGCTGTTAAACTCACGCTCGGAGAAGCGCGCCGAAAGGGAGCGCTCCTTATCCGGCCTGCCGGTCTGGCGCATACGCTCTATGCGAGACTGGATGGCAAAGGACTTGCGCATGAGGAGCTTGTTGCCCGTGCCCCACTGATAGAGCCGGTCCGCCGATTCCTCAAGGCGCTTTATTTCCTTCTGCTCCTTTTCATAGCGTTTTAGCTGCTCTTCATACCGCGCCTGCTTCTCCGTTACGAAAAAGCTGTAATTTCCGTTATAAAAATCGGCCTTTCCGTTTACTATCTCAACAACGCGGGTAACGGTCCTGTCGAGGAAATAGCGGTCGTGCGATATCGTAAGCACCGTGCCCTTAAAGTGCTGGATATAATCCTCCAGCCACTCCGTCGCTCTCAGGTCCAGGTGGTTCGTAGGCTCGTCGAGCAGAAGAATGTCCGTATTTTCAAGGATGAGCCGCGCAAGGTTCACGCGGGTCTTTTCCCCGCCGGAAAGCTGAGAAAAAAGCCTCTCGCGCATATCCTGCGGAATATCAAGTCCGTTTGCGACCTTGTCGCGCTCAAAATCGATATCATATCCGCCAAGACGCTCAAACTCCGCCGTAAGCCGGTCGTATTCCCGCGCGTTATAGTCCTCCCCGGCAGACATCTGCTCCTCGATGGCGGTCATTTTCCGGCGGATGGAATAAACGGCCTCATGCGCCGTTTTCAGCACGTCTTCAGTCGTATACTCCGGGGGATATACGGGGATTTGCGATATCAGACCCGACCTTTTGCCCGCGCCGATAACGACCTCGCCCTCATCCGGGCGCAGCTCGCCGACTATGATTTTGAAAAGCGTGCTCTTACCGGCACCGTTTTTGCCCAAAAGGCCGACACGCTCGCCCTCGTTTATCTCGAAGCTTATGCCGTCAAGTATATTTTTGTCTTCTTCAAAGGCCTTGACTATGCCCTTGACGGATATGTCTATCATTTAAATTCACACCACACAGTACCGGACGGCCCATGGCCGCTTACAATTGAATTACTTCGTGCCGAAAATTCTGTCTCCGGCGTCGCCGAGGCCGGGAACGATATAGCCATGCTCATTCAGGCGCTCGTCAAGAGCGGCAACGAAGATGTCCACGTCCGGGTGGCTCTCATTTATTTTTGCAACGCCCTCGGGAGCGGCGATGATGTTCATAAGTCTGATGGACTTGCAGCCGCGCTGCTTTATGAAGCTTATGGCCGCCTCGGCGCTGCCGCCGGTGGCGAGCATGGGATCAAGGACAAATACGTCGCGCTCGCTGATATCGTTGGGCAGCTTGCAGTAATATTCAACGGGTGCAAGCGTCTCCGGGTCACGATACAGTCCGATATGGCCAACCTTGGCGTTGGGCACGAGCTGGAGAACGCCGTCCACCATGCCGAGACCCGGTCTGAGGATGGGGACTATGGCAAGCTTCTTGCCCGCAAGGCGCATTACCTTCGCCTTTGCAACGGGGGTCTCTATCTCCACCTCCTCAAGGGGCAGCTCGCGGGTAGCCTCATAGCACATAAGGCTTGCTATTTCGGAGATGATCTCGCGAAATTCCTTAACGCTTGTGTCCTTCTCTCTGATGATGGAAAGCTTATGCTGAATAAGAGGATGGTTCATTACATGCAGTTCGCCCATGATTTTCATTTCTCCTTATATTTATATATAGATTTATGTTATTGCTTTTTCTCTTTCTTTTCCCGCTCGAGCCGCTCGCGCTCCGCCTGAGACAGGCGCAAATATACGGGTTCAACGTCTCCCCACGTCCCGCGAGGAGCGCGCAGGGCGGCACAGGCCACTCCGCAGGCGTTCTGCATGCGGATATTCTCCGGCACAGTGCGGCAGGCAAGCCCTGCTTTGCCCAGCGCATTATAGCACAGTTCCGCTCCGTCTCCAACCGTAAAAATCGTTTTTTTCCGGTTTTCAAGCTCGGAAGCAAGCTCATCAAGCGATATGGCCCTGTCCTCCGTAAGTCTCCTGGGCACGGAGTCCGCTATTTCAAAGAGGGCGTTATACATCTGCCCCCTTCTTGCGTCCATTGCCGCGCAGATAAGCGCGCCCTCAAGGCAGGCGCAGTTCCAGGCCATCGCCTCCAGCGTTGAAACGCCTATGCCCGGCTTTTCCGCGCCCCACATGAGTCCTTTGGCCGTGGCAACGCCTATTCTTATTCCCGTAAAGGAGCCGGGGCCGTGTGCCACCGCGATAAGGTCCATATCCTCAAGCCTGCGGCCGAGGTTTTTCAGCATGTCCTCCACCATCGGCAGCAGCGTTGTGCTGTGCGTAAGGCCGCTGTTCTGGTAGCTGTAAGCCGTTATTTTACCGTTTTCGCTCACGGCGCAGGACGCCGCCTTTGCCGACGACTCCAGCGCGAGTATCCTCAGCGTATCCATCACCGCATTACCTCCATGCTGATCTCCCGCTCCGTTTCGCCCAGGCGAACGATCGTGACCGTTATCGTACCGGGTTCAAAGGCGTCACGAACATTTTCGCTCCACTCCACGGCGCAAACGCCGCCGCGCTCAAGATAATCGTCCCAGCCGATATCGAAAAGCTCGTCCGACGACGCAAGGCGGTACATATCAAAGTGGAAGAGCGGTATTTTCCCCGGATACTCGTTTACAACCGTGAAGGTCGGGCTCGATACCGGGAAATCTATCCCGAGTCCGCGGCACATCCCGCGCACAAACGCGGTTTTCCCCGCGCCAAGGTCGCCAAAAAGCGCAACGACCGCGCCCGGAGCAAGCTTTTTCGCCAGCTCCGCGCCGGCGTTCTCCGTTTCCCGCTCGCTGCGGCTTATAATTTTCATGGGCCGCGCCCCCGTTTCATACTTATCTAATTGATTAGTTTACCATTTTTCGCTCTGTAAGTAAACATTAAAATTGAAAAGCTCCTCTTTTCATGCTACAATGATATTACAGATTTACAAAACCACATAACACTATTGAGGATACAGTCTTGAAACCAGAAATCAGATCCGTTTTTTCCGCCGTGCGGAACTTTCTGAAAACCGCGGACATGCTGCTGCTCGCGCTGTGCTGCGCAGTTTCCGCCTGCGGTCTCGTTCTCATTTACAGCGCCACGCGCAGCTATGGAACAAACAGCTATTTTCAGGTCCAGCTCGCCGCCGTTATTATCGGCATCGGCCTTTTCATACTTTTTTCCATCATTGATATTGACATCATAGTGCAGAAATGGCAGCTGCTGCTCGGCTTTAACGTTCTTCTGCTGCTCTCGCTTCTCATATGGGGCGTTGAGGGCGGCACAGGCAACAAAAGCTGGCTGCGCTTCGGAAGCATCGGCGTTCAGCCGTCGGAGATCGTCAAGATCAGCTTCGTAATGCTCCTTGGGTACCAAATGAACCACCTGCGCGAGAGCTCGCACGGGATAAGCTCGCCCGTTTCCGTCATACAGCTTGCGCTCCATCTGCTGCTTATGTTCGGCCTTATCATCGTCATCTCCTCCGACCTCGGCTCCGCGCTCGTGTTTATCGCCATTTTCATCGCAATGTGCTTTGCGGGCGGAGTGAACATTCTCTGGTTCATTGCGGGCATCGCGGCTGTCGCGGCGATAACGCCGTATGCCTGGAGCCACCTGCTGAGCGATTATCAGAAGCAGCGCATAATGGCCCCATACTTCCCCGAGATCGTCGACCCCGACGGGCTGGGAATAACCTGGCACGCAAACCAGAGCAAAATAGCGCTCGCCTCCGGCGGCTTCTGGGGACAGGGCTACATGCAGGGTGCGCAGTCGCAGTCTGACGCACTGCCCTCCAAGCACACCGACTTCATTTTCTCCGTCGCCGGCGAGGAATTTGGCGAGTTCGGCTGCATCATACTCATCGTACTGCTGCTTGCCATCATCATCCGCTGCATTTATATCGGTCTGCGCTCGCGCAGCTATATGAGCGCCGTCATATGCTGCGGCTTTGCCGCCATGCTTGCTTTCCAGACCTTTGAAAACATCGGAATGTGCCTCGGCCTGACCCCCGTTATCGGCCTTACGCTCCCGTTTGTAAGCTACGGCGGCTCCTCCATGATAGCCTGCTTTGCCGCGATGGGTGTCGTATCCGGCATAAGGATACGGCCAAACCCGGTAAAGCATTATCGCTCAAAATAACATTACCCCGGACGAAACACAGAAGTGTATTTCGTCCGGGGTCTTCTATGCTTACCTTTCTTCCTTTTCGCCGATCTGGACCATTTTGAAGCCCTCGCCATGTACCTCGTTGGACTCCAGCACTATCACAAAGGCCTCCGGGTCGGCCTCCTTCACGGCCTTCTGCACCTGATGCATCTCCTTGCCGCTGCATGCGCACATGACTATCTGCCTGTCCGCGCCGCTGTATCCGCCCTTCGCGTTTATTATAGTCGTGCCCCTTCCGCTGCTCCGGTCTATGACGTCGCATATTTCTTCGCCGAAATTTGTCACGATAAGGGCGAGCTTACCGGCATTTATGCCGTACATCACCTTATCCACAACCACGGAATAGAGGAACGAAACTATCGCGCCGTAAATTATTCCGTCAACGTCGCGGAAGATGAGCCCTCCGACGAACACTATGCACATATCGAACACAAATATTATTTTTCCAAGCGCGATATGCGGCTTTATTGCCTTTATGCCAAGCGTTATGAAGTCCGTTCCTCCGGTGGAGGAATTCTGCATGTATATAAGCGCATAGCCAAGGCCGGCGATAACTCCCGTGCAGAGCGCGGCAAGCAGTCTGCTGCCCTCATAATGTGGAAAAAGCGGCGCAAGTTAGTCTATGAATACGGAAGATATTATCATGCAGCGGATGGAGCTGATGAAGAACCTCCGGCCAAGCAGCCGCCAGCTCCATATGGCCACCGGGATATTCAAAAGCGCCGTGGAAAGACCGATAGGTATATTCCACAGCCTGTAAAGTATTATTGATATACCGGAGAAGCCCGTCATCGGAAACTCCGCCGGTACGGCGAAATTGCATATTCCGATGGCCACAAGTATGCTGCCGACTATCTCCCAGCATATCTGCTTTACGGTATCCATGGCTGATCTTTTCATTTTCTCTCTCCTTATGCTCTACCGAGCGCAGGTTGTATTTTTTCTCCCACCGCTTTATGATAAACACAGCAAAGCAAAAGGAGATATTTTTCATGAACAATTATGTCACGGCGGAGACGATACGGCTGCTCCGCGAAAAAAGGGGCTTTACGCAGAAGCAGCTTGCCGAAAGGCTGCTCGTCAGCGACAAAACGGTCTCAAAATGGGAAACGGCGCGCGGACTGCCGGACATTTCGCTCATTGAGCCGCTTGCCCGAGAGCTCGGCGTATCAGTGGCCGAGCTGCTTTCCGGCGAATACGCCGTAAACCGCAACCGCTCCGCCAACATGCTGCGCAGTCTGTTTTATGTATGCCCGATTTGCGGCAACGTGATTCATTCCACGGGCCATGGCTCCTTCAGCTGCTGCGGCGTTACGCTCCCCCCGCTTGAAGCCGAAGCGGCGGACGGCGAGCATATTATCAGCGTTCAGCACATCGAAAACGAGCTTTATGTCACGCTTCGCCACGAAATGAGCAAGGAGCACCATATATCGTTCATCGCCGCTGTGACCGACGAGCGCATAAGCCTCATAAAGCTCTACCCCGAACAGGAGGCCGCCGCATATCTGCCATCCATGCGCTGCGGCGTGATATACGCCTTCTGCAACAGGCACGGTCTTTTCTCAAAAAAGCTCTGAGCGCAGAATACGGCGCCGTCTCCCCATCGAAGAGGCGGCGCCGGATATTTTTTATTCAAATGTTGCTGCCGCTTTTTTCAGGAGCTCCGTTATATGCAGGTGCTGCGGACAGTGCTCCTCGCAGGAGCGGCATTCAACGCAGTCCGAGGCCCTGCCGCCGTCTTTCGTCTCCATGGCATAGCTTCTCCGCACTCCGTCGAGATTCTGGTATTTTGTATACTCATTGAGCTGGTGGATTATCTCCGGCGTGGGAATATTTTTCGGGCAGTTCGTTATGCAGTATTTGCAGCCCGTGCAGGGTATGGTGGGCAGCGCGTTGAGCTTTTCCATGACCCTTGAAAGCATCCGGCGGTCAGCTTCCTCAAGCGGCTGCATGGAGGCCATCACGCGAGTATTCTCATCCACCTGCTCAAGGCTCGACATGCCGGAAAGGATGGTTATGAGCCCGTCGAGCGACGCACAGAAGCGCAGCGCCCAGTACGCCGCAGTACTCTCCGGCGCATAATCCCTTATCACCTGCGCGGCGTCCGGATGCATGACGGCAAGCGCGCCGCCGCGTATCGGCTCCATTATCGTGACGGGAACAGCATGCTTCCGCGCCGTTTCGTAGCAGGCTCCCGCCTGAACGGTATCGCTGTCCCAGTCGGCATAGTTGATCTGGAGCTGAACGAGCTCCGTCTCCGGATGCTCCGCAAGTATTCTGTCAAGACATGCCGCCGGGGAATGGAACGAAAATCCGATATGCCTTACAAGTCCGCGCTCTTTAAGCCTTTTCATATAGTCCCAGCCGCCGGTGCTGTCGATCATATCGAGCTTTTCCTCGCTTATGCCGTGCAGAAAGTAATAATCAAAATATTCAAGACCTGTCCTCTTCAGCTGCGTCTGGAATATCTCCTCATAATCCTCCGAGGTCTTTATATTCCATATCGGCATTTTATCCGTTACCGTAAAGCGCTCGCGTGGGTAGCGCTCCACAACGGTCTGGCGAATGGCGTCCTCCGACATTCCGCCATGGTACATATACGCCGTGTCGAAATATGTATAGCCTCTCGCCATGAAAAGATCGACCATTTTCTTTGTCTGCTCAAGGTCACTGTCCTTATC
>CAKTED010000030.1 GCA_934546725.1 uncultured Oscillospiraceae bacterium
CTGCTGCGCACTCTCCCATCGTACGTCATTCAGAGGGAGCCAAAGGCGACCGAAGAATCCCCCGGTTGGTTCCGCCGGGGTAACGACGATGGACTGCCCAGCCCCTCCTTGGGGATTCCACGGGGTGCTGACGCACCCCTCTGAATGACGGAAGTGGTGGGCCTCCTGCGTCCACGGTTTCACACTGCGCTGCGCCTCCATGGGGGATCCCCGGTGCGCGAAGATGACGAAAAAGTACGTGACTCCTCCAACATCCACAACAACGTGCGCTATTTATGCAAATGGAGCTATGGAAAACTCACACACGATATGAAACAATACAAAATAAAAAGCTCGCATGCCTGACAAAATTGAGCGCCCGATCGTTATACATACAGGAGGAGAGAACATGCCGGAAGCTTCGCAGCGTACGGGCGAATGGTTCGAGGCATTCTACGAACGGAATTACAGGCTGGTGTATCGGCTCTGCTTTACATAAGCTGACGCGCCCAATGAATGACACCCAAAGTGTAAAAAAGCCGGAAACAAAAAAATCGGCTCAGATCCGCCTGTTTTTCAGGCGTGTCTGAGCCGATGAGCATTAAAAATAAACGTGTCAGTTCTTATCGGGAACCGCAAGAATTTCGCGGTTTCTCGTGCGGAAGTAGAGGTACATGCACATGATGAAGCCGCAGGAGGAACCGAAGTACCAGGCCCACATGAGGCCGGTATAGCTTGCAAGAACAGATGTAAGCACAAAGCACATGGATACGCGAACGGCAAATTCAATGACGGTTTCAACGAAGAAGGTCATGCTGTGGCCCATGCCGCGCAGCAGGCCGCCAGTGGTTATGATAAAGCAGATCACGGAGTAAACGGGCGAGATAATCCGCAGATAATTTACGCCGACCTCTATAACGCCTGCCTCCACGCCGGAATCAACGAAAAGACCGATGAGCTGGCGGGGAAATATCTGAAATATGGCTATGACCGCCAGCGTGCAGCCGAAGCAGAGGAGGGTAGATACCTTGAAGCCCTCAAGTATGCGCCTGCGCTTGCCTGCGCCGTAGCACTGGGCCACAAAGCTTGAAAGCGCGGTTCCAAGCGTATTGAAGCACATGTAGGCAAAATTGTGCAGCTTTGACGCCGCCTCGTAGCCGGCGATGACGTATGTATCGAAGCTGTTTACAAGGCTTTGCAGTATGGTGTGAGCGAGCGCGACGCAGCTTTGCTGAAATATGCTCGGCAGCGCTATGCCGCTCATTTCGCGCAGCAACGCTCCGTCAAATGCTTTGGCCTTTTCTTCGGTTTTGATATCGGCTATTTTGCGGCTTATGAGAATGGCGGATATGGCGGCTGCTACGGCCTGAGAGATCGTTGTGGCCCACGCGGCGCCCTTTACTCCGAGGCCAAGCGGGCCGACGGCGATAATGTCGAGAATAACGTTCAGAACGGATGACATTATCAGAAAATAAAGGGGGCGCTTTGAATCTCCAAGGCCGGTATATATCGCATTGGCTCCGTTATAGATGAACATGGGGATAACGCCGACGGAATAAATGGCCAGGTATGCCGAAGCATCGTCAAATATTCCGGAAGGAGCCTTCAGAAGCCGCATCAGCGGCGCACTGAGCAGAACTCCGAGCAGGGCGAGCGCTACGCCGAGGACGGAAAGCGATATGATGGCCGTGAAAACGGCGCTCTTCATATCGCGGATGCGCTTTGCGCCGAAAAGCTGCGATATAGTGACCGAGCAGCCCATTGACGCGCCCGTTGCCACGGCGATGAAAAACAGCGTTATGGGATAGGCCGCGCCTATGGCCGCAAGGCCGTCAGAGCCCGTGAAGCGGCCGACGATCACGCTGTCGGCAATGTTATACAGCTGCTGAAGCGCCGTGGACAGCAGCAGCGGCACCGAAAAGGCACATATTACCTTTACCGGTTTGCCCTCCGTAAGATCTTTTATCACAAATTCTTCCTCCGTTTGTCCTTCAAATTTATGATATAAGTATATTCGCAAGCTTCAAAAATGTAAAACGATTTTTAAAAAGCCTGTGACAACCGATAAGTTGTTGCTGAATGGAAGGAGGAAAATGCACACATGTCGCTACCCGGTGGAACCAACGGGGGATTCTTCGTGCTGTTTTGCAGCCCTCCGGATTACGGCATTGCCTCAGAGCTCGCTGTCATTTTCATATCGGCCTGAGGCCCTTACAAGCTCCGTGCGCTCAGCAAGAAAGGCTCCCGCCTTTGATGCCACGGGTATCTCATTTATCTTGCCGCGCTGCGGCTCAAGGACGAATATGCTGCTGTCGCAGTCAAGAAAAATTATATGGAATACGTTTGGAAGGCTCTGTTGAGCGAGCGCCATTGCGCTTATTACCGGTTCCAGCTCGGCGGAGCTTTCCGGCAGAGCGTGAGCGTAAAGGTACAGTGCGTTTGTTTGGCAGACGGTAAAGTTGCGGTTGAGCTTTTCAAGCTTCCTGGAGAAGCGGAACAGTACCTTTTCCTGATAGCTCCGTCCGTCAAGCGGGTCGCTTTCCAGCGCCCAGAGTCTGTCGTTATAAAAATACAGGCGACCCTCATAGCGCTCGCGTTCCCCGGGCGGTATCTCTGAGCTGGGCTTTCCGAGATAACTTTCAAGAAAACGCTCGGCCTGACCATCATACGGCAGCAGCGCCTGGCTGACCTCCAGTCCGAAGGAGGCAGAACGATTCAGCCAGTCCGGGCTTTCGCTTTTCTCAAAGCCGGGGCGATATCCGCGCCAGAGGTACTTTAGTGCCGCAATGGCGTATATTTCGTTGTAGAGCTTTTCGTATGCCATGGTCTCCCCCAATTGCAGATATTGATATTACTGATTATAGCACACAGGCTGCTGACAGAAAAGTGCTTTACCGACTCTGGACAGAATAAATCTGCCCATGTTGCTTTCCTGTAAAATAATGGTATAAAGTGGATATATGAAAAATTAAAGGAGCGAAGTATGGGAAAGACACTGTTTGCCAAAGGAAATGAGCCGCCAGAGCTGCAGCGGCGTATGAAAAACCTGATGACGAAGCTGTTATCCGCATACCCTGACAGAATTATAGTATCGCTTTACAAAGACCATAAAAAGTGGGCGGAAGCCGTACATGATATCGCTCAGAAATTGGGATATCCCGATAATACCGCTTTTCTGGAGGACTATGGGTTCAGCGTTGAAAAGAATGCGGCAGGACGGCCGCAAAATGATTTTTCGTCTGTTATTGCCGAGCTTAAGCGAAGATATCCCAATGGTGCGGCCTGCAGTTCGGTATCCGGGATAATGAATGAAAATCCGGATCTTAAGGGCAGACTGAAAACAATGCAGAACCGTGGAAGTGAGCTTCCGGGAGGCTCTCTTCGGGAGTTACTTCTGAGGGAGGGAATCCTGCGAAGCGGCACCGGAAAGAAAAAATGCGATGGAGCGCCTCGAAGCGAAAATTCCGATAAACCTGGGCATATGCGCGGGGAGCTGGAGGAAGCTATAAGGGTGCTTCGGCTGCGTTATCCCGAAGCCCGCGACTGTTTTGAGCCTGAGGGAAGAGAATCCGGACCTGAAACTCCATCTTCTTATGCCGTATGTTAAAGAAATCTATGGTAAAACGCCACTGAAATTTTTTCGTGAAGCGGGAGTGATTGAATCTGGTGAAGCGGCGCCTGTGCGTGAAAACACGTCGGCTTGCTGTCCTGAAGGTATTCGGAAGATCAGAGACCTGCTTGAGAAAGGCGAAATTATCAGCGCCTCCATGGACGGAGACTTCGTATTTGAAACCATCTGTCCCGAATGCGGCAGGCACCGTCTCGTCAGAACAGATTTTATTGACTGGCATATGCACGGAATAAGCTGTGACGCTGAGAATCATGGCACAGCGGAAAATGTGGTGATTCAAAAAAAGCTGGACAGGTACGGACTTGCGTTGAAGCTTGATTCGGACCTCATATCAGATTTCAGAATGCGCAGAGGCACCTGCATGTGCCATTTGGACAGGCCGTGTGGAATAGCATTTGGTTATAACGCAGCTGTCAGACATATGCTCATTCAGAAAAACGGCGAAATGACGTTTGAATTTGAGGTACATGGTACTCTTTACGAAGGAAGAACGGAATGCATTGAAAAGCACGACGTGGGGGATGCCGTTGTTTTTCGGCGGGAGCCGCACAACGGGTATGACAGAAATTGTATTGCGGTCCTTGATGAACGACGGAACAGTTTGGGAAATATGCCGGCAGAGTTGAGCAAATATATTGCACCGCTTATTGACGGAAAAAGGGTGTTCG
Organism: uncultured Oscillospiraceae bacterium; assembly: GCA_934546725.1. Lineage (GTDB taxonomy): Bacteria > Bacillota > Clostridia > Oscillospirales > Oscillospiraceae > RGIG6375. Next base: position 4,279 of record CAKTED010000030.1, read on the forward strand.
TCAGTGGGCATATCTCGGAGATTGAAACCAGAGCGCAGCGCAGACGTGCCAGAAAAGCGAGACTGTACTGCTCAATCACGCTGCATCCGAAAGACAGCATGCACCCGTTGAAATGGCTGCTTGACAGCAGAGCGGAGAGTCTGAAAAACGAAAAAACGATGCTGGAAATTGCGGGAAATTACAGGTTGCGAGATATGAATGAATCTGCACGCACTCTGGATGAGCGGCGCTATGCTCTTGAAATTTTCCTGAGGGACAGCAACTCGGGAGACTGTATGTACGTGGTTGATACGCTGGAAAATGGCGCGGAGGTTCGACTGGAGGTAAAGGGCTCACTGGCACGGGGAGATTTCGTTATCGCTGTCAGCGATCAGAGAGGAAATCGGCCTGGCAGGTTTTCCGATGTGTTTGTATCCACCTTCGCACCGCTGCTGGAATATGGCGGGGCAAGAATGGAGGAGCCTCGCCATATGGGCAGGATGTATGATCCCGTCAGCAATACGGAAAAAGCGGCGGTCAGCCTTGTCATGGTTGTTCCCTCACTGTACGATGATGCTGATACTGCACCGAAGACTGAGGAGAAATTTACAGGCGCGGTTATGGGCGATCCGTCGGAAGAGCTGAAAAGGCTTATCGTTTATATCAAAACCCGTGGGCTTGAGCGTAAATATTTCCTCGCGCTGAATTATGACGGCATTCTTTATGTGGTGGATCCTGATCGTACTGGAGGTGAAGATCCTGTTATGCGGGAAAGCTTTGGCTTCGACTGCGGCGGCGACAACGGGTTCTTTTACCTTTTTCGCCAGGTTCCGGATGATGATCCGGTAGGGATAATGAAGCGAAATGGCATTATGATAAGCAGACTGGAAACTCTTATGGACTCGCTGGAGAATGAGGACCAGGATGAATAGCGCGTTGGGAGAGCACGGACGCCACCCTGATGGAATGACTGATGCGGGCAGAAAAAGGCTTAATCTTGATTTTTGCACATTTGTATATTATTATGATTAAAATATGATTTTTCGGGGAGGACATGTAATGGTGAGCGTAATGTACCGCTTTGAAGAGAGCCTTATTTCCCGCCAGGCGGCGGCCGAAGGAGAAATGCTCGCGGAGCTGCGTGGTGGAGATTATACGCCTGAAAGGCCGCTTATAAAGCTGAATCCATATTTCGTTTCGCCGCTTACCGCCGTAATGCTTTTCAATACTCCGAAGGAGACCGCCGTTACGCTTACGGTTCGCGGCCGCGAAGGGAGCGGCGATATTACCCATACCTTTCCTCCGGCGAGGGAACATGTGCTGCCCGTGCTCGGCCTTTATGAGGACTGCGAAAATACTGTCGAGCTGCGGCTTTACCGAGGCGCGGCGTATGAATTCAGGATAAAGACCGAAAAGCTCACGGGTGAGCGGCAGAGCCTGATATCCATGGAAACGACGCGCGAATTCATGCGGGACAGCATGATATTCCTCACCCCGGCGGGCTTTGAGTGCGCAACGGCCTTCGACTGGCGCGGCGACATCCGCTGGGGGCTGAACGTGGTCACATCCTTTGATCTTTCACGGCTCAGAAACGGGAACATACTCGTATCCACGGAGCGCGTCATAGCGCCGCCGTATTACGGCGCGGGACTTTATGAAATGACGCTCTGCGGCAAGATCGTTGCCGAGTACCTTATCCCCGGCGGTTACCACCATGACAAGCTGGAGCTGGAAAACGGCGACCTGCTCGTTCTTACGGAGGACCTTTCGCGCGATACGGTGGAGGACATGATGGTCCTTGTGGACAGAGAGAGCGGGAAGATAAAAAAGACCTGGGATTTCAGGGACTTTCTGCATCCGGGCGACGCCCCCTCCGGCAGCTGGACGGCGCACGACTGGTTTCATAATAACGCCCTCTGGTACGATAAAAATACGGACTCCGTAACGCTTTCAGGAAGGCATATGGACGCCATTGTGAATATCGATTTTTCGAGCGGGCGGCTGAACTGGATCATCGGCGACCCCGAGGGCTGGCCGGAGGATATGAAAAAATATTTCTTCACTCCGGAGGGAGAGGGCTTCGGCTGGCAGTATGAGCAGCACGCCTGCATTGTTACGCCGGACGGCGACGTAATGTGCTTTGATAACGGGCACTACCGCTCCAAGGTGAAGGAAAAATATATCCCCAATCCGCAGAACTATTCCCGCGCGGTGCGCTACCGCATAAATACTGAGGATATGACGATCCGCCAGGTGTGGGAATATGGCCGCGAAAGGGGACAGCATTTCTTTTCAAAGTTCATAAGCAACGTGAAGTATCTCGGCGAGGGGCATTATATCGTTCATTCCGGCGGTATACAGGAGCGGGACGGTGAGGCCATGGAGGAGTTTGCGATAATGTTCCCCGGCGATCCTGCGGTAACGACGGGCGGCGTGACGCTTGAGCTCATTGACGATAAGGTGATGATGGAGCTCAGAACGCGCGGCAACAGCTACCGCGCGGAGAAGCTGCGGCTTTATCACGATGGCGATAATCTTCCGCTCGGCGGGGGACGGCACCTTGGAGGTCTGGCCGAAACGCCGCGCTCTCAGCCGCAGAGTCTGCCGCTGGGCGGGGCCGTGCCGGGAAAATTTGAATTATCCGTCGTTGACGAATCCGACCGCTTTACCGTTAACGGAACGTTTGAAAACGGACAGAGCGCGGCTGTAGTGCTGCGCGGAGGTGAGGGTGACGTATTTTACGGCTTCACGGCGGAGCGGATGCCGTTCAATACCGTTCCGGGAAGCGAAACGGCCTGCACGGTACAGAAGGCCGTGAATAAGCAGGGGCTTTCGGGGACGTACGGGCTCATGCTTGCGGCGGACGGCGCGCTGTACGACTGCGGCGCGGATATCCGCTGCTGAAAAATTGCCGTCAGCGGACGGAGGTAAGGAGAAAAAATGAAGCTTCTGCATTTATCCGATCTTCATATCGGCAAGCGGGTGAACGAGTTTTCAATGCTTGAGGATCAGGCGCATATTCTTGCGCAGATCCTTGATATCGCGGCGGAGGAGCGGCCGGACGCGGTGCTCATCGCGGGCGACGTGTATGATAAGACCGTGCCGCCTGCCGAAGCTGTGGAGCTGCTGGACGACTTCCTTTTCCGGCTCGCGGAGCAGGGAAAGCCGGTTTTTATCATAAGCGGCAACCATGATTCGCCGGAGCGTCTCGCGTTTGGCGGCAGGCTCATGAGCCGGGGCGGAGTATACATATCGCCGGTTTACTGCGGCGAGGTCGCGCCCGTTACGCTGAGCGACGGGTACGGCGCGGTGAACATATGGCTGCTGCCGTTTATAAAGCCCGCGCATGTGCGGAGATTTTATCCCGAAGAGAGCATTACGGATTATACGCAGGCCGTGGACTGCGCCGTTCGGCATATGCCGCTGGATACAGGCGCGAGAAACGTGCTCGTTACGCACCAGTTCGTGACCGGAGCAGCACGGTCGGAATCCGAGGAGCTTTCCGTCGGCGGAACGGATAATGTGGACGCTTCGGTGTTCGACGGCTTTGATTACGTTGCGCTTGGCCATATCCACGGGCCGCAGAATATTTCATCGCCGCGCATACGCTACTGCGGAACGCCGCTTAAATATTCCTTCTCCGAGGCGCGGCAGCATAAATCAGTGACGATAGTCGAGCTTGGGCGGAAGGGAACGCTCGAGGTGAAAACCGTGGAGCTGACGCCTCTGCACGATATGATCGAGCTGCGCGGGAGCTACGATGAGCTTACCCGCCGGGATTTTTACGCCGGGAGCTCGTGGCAGGAGGATTATGTTCACATAACGCTCACGGATGAGGACGATATTCCGGACGCCGTGGGCAAGCTGAGGGCCATATACCATAATCTGATGAAGCTGGATTATGATAATATGCGCACGCGCGGCTCCGCCGTGATAAGCTCCGCCGAAGCGCCTGAAAAAAAGGATCCGCTTGCCATATTCGGCGAATTTTATGAGCTGCAGAATAACGCTCCGATGAGTCCGGAGCAGGAGACCTACATGAAGGAGCTGCTTGAAGCCGTGTGGGAGGGTGCGCTGTGAGACCTTTAAAGCTTGTCATGTCCGCGTTCGGGCCATACGCCGGAAGGGAAACGCTTGAGCTCGACAGACTTGGCGAGAGCGGACTTTATCTCATCTGCGGTGATACCGGCGCAGGAAAAACAACGATTTTTGACGCCATAACCTTTGCTCTTTACGGCGAGGCCAGCGGCGATAATCGCCAGCCGGGGATGCTGCGCTCCAAATATGCCGCGCCTGAAACGCCCACGCTGGTAGAGCTCACGTTTGCTTACGCCGGGAGGGAGTATACCGTTCGGCGCAACCCGGAGTATACGCGGCCCAAAAGCCGCGGCGAGGGCTTCACGACGGAGAAGGCGGACGCGGAGCTGCATATGCCGGACGGGCGGGTGATAAGCCGCCGCAGGGATGTGGACGCAAAGCTCATTGAGATAATCGGCGTGGATCGCGGGCAGTTCGCGCAGATGGCAATGATAGCGCAGGGAGATTTTCTGCGCCTGCTGCTTGCGGCTACGGAGGAGCGGAAAAAGATATTTCAGAAGCTCTTCAAAACTCAGCGTTACAGCGCCGTTCAGCAGCGTCTTAAGGAGGAAGCGGCGGAGCTTGGCCGAAAATATGACGCCATAAGAGCCGGTATCCGGCAGTATATGGATGGCATCGTCTTCGCTGAGGGCAATGAGGAGCTTGCTCAGGCGGTAGAGGAGGCAAAGTCCGGAGCGGTTCCGACAGGGGAGGTTCTGGAGCTGCTGGACGGTATGCTTGAGCTTGACGGCCTCGCGGCGAACGGGACCGGACGGCGGATCGAGGATATCGAGCGGGAAATCGAGAGCGTGAGGGCCCGGCTCGTGCGCGAGGAGGCCTGGGAAAGGGCCGAACGCTCCGAGGCGGAGAACTCCGCCAGGCTTCATGAGCGCGAGACGGCGCTTTGCCCGCTGCGGGAGAAGCTGGAGCTTGAGCGCGCGAAGCAGCCGCTTCTGCGCGAGCTGGAAGCGCGCGCGGAGCACCTGCGGGCGCTGCTGCCGGATTATGACGCGCTGGAGGATAAAAAAATCGCCAGAGACAGGGCCAGGGCGGAGGCCGCGCGGGAAAGGCAGAGACTGGAGGAGGCCAAAGCTAGGCAGGCGCGGCAGAACGGGAGTCTGAAGGCGCTCAGTGATGAGCGGCAGGAGCTTGCCGATTCCGGCGAGACGCTTGCGTCGCTCAAAGCCGGGAGGACGGAAGCGGAGGGAAGGATCGGTGTACTTGAGCGGCTTGGACGTGAGCTGGGCGAGCTTAAGGCTCTGAACGTCAGGCTGGAGAACGCGCAGAGGCAGTATCTGCTCTGCGCGGAGGAGGCGAGAGCCGCGTCCGGCGAATATGAAAGCGCCGCTCGGGCGTATTTTGACGGGCAGGCGGGAATTCTGGCCGAGTACCTGAAGCCAGGCTCACCCTGCCCGGTCTGTGGTTCAACGGAGCACCCGCATCCTGCGGAAAGGACCGCGGACGCGCCGGATAAGACGAGGCTTGATGAGCTGAAGGAGGCAGCCGCGCGCGCGGAGCGCAAAATGGCGCAGGCCAGTGAAAAGGCCGGAGCACTGCGCGGTGCGGCGGAGGAAAAGGAAAACGCGCTGCATGACAGAACGCGTGAAGCCGTCGGCGGAGACGGGGGGAGCGGGGAGCGTATCGATGCGGAGCTTGCTTCGGCAAAGGCGCGGCTCCGACAGCTTGACGCGAAGATCGCGGATGCGGAGGCGAAGCTTGCGCGGAGAAAGCGGCTCGACGGACTTATTCCCGAGGAGGAGGAAAGGCTCAGGGGCATTGGCGCGGAAATCGCGGAGCTTGGAAGCTCGCTTGCGGCGCGCACGGCGGAGATAAAGGCGCTTGACGAGCGCATTGCGGAGCTTTCCGAAAGACTGGAGCCCGCTTCGCGCGACGAGGCGCAGAAGAGCATAAAGGATGTCGAGGTGCAGAAGCGCGAGCTTGAAGCTGCGGCGGAGAAGGCTGCGACGGATGTGCATGCCTGCGAAAACGACATCGCCGCGCTGCGCTCAGCCGTTGCGGAGGCCCGGAAGGCTCTTGAGGGAAGAGAAGATATCGATTCCGCCGCCGGGCAGGAGCGGCTTGACGAGCTTGCGGAGCAAAGGCGGAGGCTTATGGACGAAAAGCAGAGCATTGCGGCGCGGATCGCGGCAAATACGGCGACGCGGGAGCGGCTTGGCACAAGACTTGCGGAAATTGCGGAGGTGGAAAAGCGCTGGCGGCTCGTCAGGAGCCTTTCGGAC
>CAKTED010000031.1 GCA_934546725.1 uncultured Oscillospiraceae bacterium
GAGGCGGACGGGGTCTACCACGTTTTCACCGTGCCGGACGCGGACAGGATCGTTTCCCGTCTCGAGGCGGGCACGAAGAGCGCCGTGGTCGTCGGCGGCGGCTTCATAGGCCTTGAATCCGCCGAGAATCTGCGCGAAAAGGGCGTTGAGGTAACGATCGTCGAGCGCATGGATCAGATCATGAGCAATATGGACAGGGAATTTTCCGACGTGCTCATAGGCCACTTTGAGGAGATGGGCATAAAGGTCATCACCGGCGCCTCCGTTTCCGAGATCACCGGCGACGGCAGGGCAAACGGAGTCGTCCTCGCCGACGGGCGCAGCATCCCCTGCGACATGGTCATCATGGCGGCGGGCGTCCGCTCGAGCATCGAGCTTGCGAAAATGGCGAATCTCCGCATCGGCGAGAGCGGCGGCGTCTGGACGGATGCGACAATGCGCACCTCCGACCCCGATATTTACGCCGCGGGCGATATGGTCGAGTCTCTCAACCTCGTTTCCGGCAAAAAGGTCCGCATCCCGCTGGCGGGCAGCGCCAATAAGCAGGGCCGCGCGGCGGGCGCGAACGCGGCGGGCGGCAAGCTGCTGTTCAAAGGCGTGCTCGGCACGGCCATCATCAAGGTCGGCGAGCTCACCGCCGCAAGAACGGGCCTGAACGCCCGCGAGGCGGAGCAGCTGGGCCGCGACTTTGAGAGCGTTTACGTCCCCGGCTTCAGCAACGCGACGTATTATCCGGACGCGATGCCCCTTATAATCAAGCTCACCGTTGAAAAGCAGAGCGGGAAGCTCCTCGGCGCTCAGGCCATAGGCCGCAAGGGCATCGATAAGCGTATAGACGTGCTCGCCACGGCCATTTATTCCGGCCTGACTGTGTTCGATCTTGAAAATCTCGACCTTGCCTACGCGCCGCCCTATTCCTCCGCGAAGGATCCCGTTATCAACGGCGGCATGATCGCGGCGAACATGATCCGCGGCGAGATGGACTATGTCCTCCCCTCCGATATCCCGACCTGCAAGGCGGCGGGCGACGTTATTCTCGACGTCCGCAGCCAGGAGGAGTATGACGACGGACATATCGACGGCGCGGTGCTGCTGCCCATCGACGAGCTGCGCGAGCGCTTCAGCGAGCTGGACAGGGCGAAAAGCTACGTTGTCTATTGCGGCGTGGGCTACCGCGCGTATAATTCCTGCCTCTTCCTGAAGGCCCACGGCTATAAGGTGAAGAACATGAGCGGCGGCATGCGCGCATATAACATGAACGTGTGATTTTTCAGGGGCGTGTCCGCGGACGCGTGAGGGGCGTGTTCACCACCTTCCTCCGTCATCATCGCGGAGCAGGGATCCCCCGGTCAGGGGCATGGCGGTACGAAACCGTGGACGCGAAGACCCGAAGTCTCCGTCATTCAGAGGCCGCAGGCCGTGGAATCCCCGACGGAGGGGCGGAAAGGTAGTCATCGTTACCTCGGCGGAACCAACCGGGGGATTCTTCGGTCGCTTTGCTCCCTCTGAATGACAGCATAATCGGGGGATTCTTCGGTCGCTACGCTCCCTCTGAATGACGTGCGTGTGGTGAGTGAGCAGCGTGCGCTTTACATATCCAACAATATTAAAAATCGAACGGAAGACATTCCGTGACTGTACAGCAATATAATGAATACGGCAAATTCATCGAAAATACCCTTCGCCTCGAGTCCTATCCTCTTGCCATCAAATGGTTCGACAACCTTGACGATATCCCGAAGGATGCCATTTTCCCGAAGCGCGACCTCGGTCACCACATGGCGTTTTGTCAGGCCAAGGCCATGAGCAGAATGCGCGGCGCGACCATCGCGCTTGCAAAGGACGACCACTGGTGCTGGAATCCCCTCATAGCCTTCGGCATGGTGGACTGCACCCCCGGCACGGAGTATTTCGACATCATAAAGAAATACATTGGCGTTCCCCAGGAGAAGGCGGAGCAGTTCCTGACTGATTTCCCCCGCCTGGAGCTTGGCAAATGCAAGGCGGTTGTTACCTCCCCGCTCTATAAGTGTGAATTTGAGCCGGACATTATTGTCATCTATTCCAACACCATGCAGCTCAACACCATGCTGCGCGCCGTCAAGTCCATGACCGGCACCTACGTCAAGAGCGAGTTCGACGGCATCGATTCCTGCGCCTATGCCACCGTTCCGCCCTTCCTGAACGGTCAGTACCGCGTTACCGTTCCCGACCCCGGCGACGTTGAGCGCGCCCGCGCGGGCAAGGACGAGATGATCTTCTCCGTCCCCACCGGCAAGCTTGAGGAGCTCTGCAAGGGCCTGAAGATGATCGAGGACATGCACATGGATTACCGCAACACCCCCTGGTGCTATCCGCTCGACTTCGAGCGTCCCCCGTTCTATAACGAGATATTCGAGATGTGGGGTCTCGACAAGGGCGAGGACTGGGGCAAGGTAAAATAATTTTTTTAAGTCTTCCATATACGCGGGAGGTTTAAAGGTTTCCGTGGACGCGGAAACTCAAAGTCTCCGTCATTCAGAGGCCGCAGGCCGTGGAATCCCCCACGGAGGGGCATGGTAGTACGATATCGTTACTCTCCAGCAACCATCGAGGGGATTCTTCGGTCGCTACGCTCCCTCTGAATGACGTGCGTGTGGTGAGTGCGCGGCGGGGCGCGTCCGTGGACGCGTAGGCCCAAAGTTTCCGTCATTCAGAGGGGTGCGTCAGCACCCCGTGGAATCCCATATGGAGGGGCGGAAGGGTACGACGCGCGTTGGGCTCCCCTGTGTAAGGGGAGCTGGGCGCGAAGCGCTCTGAGGGGTTGTCCGTCCAGGGCCGTTACTGCACAGTGGGCGTTACTACTGAGGTCTGCCCACACGATGGGGTCAATCCCTCCGTCAGCCTTCGGCTGCCACCTCCCTTTACACAAGGGAGGCCAAAGTTGTCGTTACTCCGGAGAAACCAACCGTGGGATTCTTCGCCTGCCTGCGCAGGCTCTGAATGACAGCAAAATTTAAGCCCCGTCCCCCACTGAACGACAGCAACAACCCCCGCATTCCAATTCCATATTACACCTTTACCCCGCCGGAGCCGGCGAAAAGCGCCCGTGTGCGGACGTTTTTCGGTAGCTCTGACGCGTCAAAGAGAAATACCAGGCCATAATAAAAGGAGCGATCAGATGAAAATTACGAAAGTAGACGTATTCCAGTTCCGCTGTGACGTGCCTATCCCCAACCGGCCCGTGGGCTGCCGTATCTACACTGACGAGGGTATATACGGCGACGGCGAGGGCTCCATGTCCTACGGTACCGGCTCTGAGGCGGCCTTCGGCATGATCGAGGCGCTGGCCAATATGATAATAGGCATGGATCCGCTTGACAACGAGGTCATCTGGGACAAAATGCACCGCACGACCTTCTGGGGACAGAGTCCCGGGCCGGTGGTTTTCTCCGGCATCAGCGCGATAGACATCGCCCTTTGGGACATTAAGGGCAAGGTCTGCAATATGCCGCTTTACCGCCTGCTCGGCGGGAAGCAGCGCCAGGACCTCCGCTGCTACGCCAGTCAGCTCCAGCACGGCTTCAAGGGCTATCACGACTTCGCGTTCTCCACGGACAAGTACGTCGAGGTGTCCAAATACGTCGTTGACGAGCTTGGCTACGATGCCATAAAGATCGACTTCCTTACCTTCGACCGCGACCCCAAGCTCCCGCCCCTTACAAACGAGCAGCGGCGCGGCCCCATGAGCCCGTACTTCGTGCAGCTTGCCGAGGAGCGCGTTGCCGCAGTGCGCGAGGCCGTCGGTCCCAATGTTGACATAATCATCGAAAACCACTCCAATCTCGACGCGCTTTCGGCGATACAGCTTGCCCGCGCCGTGGAAAAGTATAATATCTTCTTCTTTGAGGAGCCGAACACGCCCTCGCCCAAGACGGCAAAATATATCCGCGAGAGCATAAGCATCCCCATAGCCAATGGCGAACGAATCTTCTCCCGCTGGCAGTACGCCCCGTATTTTGAGGACATGTCCATCCAGATAGCCCAGCCCGACCTTACGAGCTGCGGCGGTCTCACCGAGGGTAAGAAGATCTGCGATATGGCGCACACCTACGACGTGGCCGTTCAGGCGCACGTCTGCGGAACGCCGCTCTCCACCGCGCTCTCGCTGCACCTTGAGTCCGCCATACCGAACTTCATCATCCACGAGCAGCACTGCGTCTGCCTGCACCAGTACATGAAGGATCTCTGCGTACACGATTACCAGCCCGTGAAGGGACGCTTCGTAACGCCCGAGCTGCCCGGCATAGGCAACGAGTGGACGGAAAAGGCCATGACCGAGGCAAGAATGAAGAAGACCGTCACGAAGGACTGACGCGCGAATATCCCACCCCTGCCTGAAAAATTAAACGGGGAGGTGAGAACAATGGAATTTACACTTGCTCAGAACAGCTGGTTCGGCGGCGAGGCGGCGAAGATAACCCTGCCGGACGACTGGGACGTTACCTGGTGCGGCATCGAGGCGGATTCCGCGCCCGTGCTCACGCGCGCGGAGCTGAAGGCGGTCATCGACAGCCCGACCGGCTCCGGGACGATCTCCGAGCTTGCCCGGGGCAAAAAGGAGGTCGCCATAGTCTTTGACGACATGAGCCGAGGTACGCCCTGCGCCGATATCGCCGAGATGATCGTTGACGAGCTGCTTGCCTCGGGCATTGACAGGCGGCATATCCGCTTCATCTGCGCGCTTGGCAGCCATGGCTCCTGCGACAGGACGTTTTTTGAAAAAAAGCTGGGGCCGCGTATCGTCCGCGAGTTCGCGATATTCAACCATAACGCTTTTCAGAACACGACGTATGTCGGCACGACGAAGGGCGGAGTGGAGCTTTACATAAACTCCGAGCTGATGGCCTGCGACCTGAAGATAGGCATAGGCAGCATAAGCCCGCACCCCGTGAACGGCTTCGGCGGCGCGAAGATCGTCGCCATCGGCTGCGGCGACATCCGCACGATATCGCAGCTGCACGATGCCTGCCGGCGCGGCATGGTCGAGGAGGGGCTTTCCTTCGTCGAATGTACCGGCAACCTCGCCCACAGCGCCATGCGCCGCGAGATCGAGGAGGCCGGGCGGCTCATCGGCCTTGACTTCAAGGTAGACGCGGTGCTCAATTCAAACTGCGGGATCGTCGCGCTCACGGCGGGCGACCCGGTCGAGGAGTATTATAAGGGCGTCGAGTACGCCATACGCTATAATTTCGCCGCGAAGAAGCCCGAAAATATGGACGTTGTTATCGTAAACGCCAACGTCAAGGCGAACGAGGCGGGGCTTGCCATCGGCCTGGGCGGCTTCCTGCTCCGGCCAAACGGAACGATAGTTATCGTGGACTTCATAAGGAGCGGGCAGGTCCTGCACCAGTACAGCGGCCCGTCGGGCTGGTTTACCGGCGGCCCGGGCTACCGGGGGCGCAACCCGATGAACGGCGTTGAAAGGGTCATCCTCTATACGCCGAACCCGGACTTTTCCTCGGTAATAAACTTCGGCGACCCGGATAAGATCGAAATGGTCTGCTCCTGGGAGGAGGTCCTGCGCCTGCTTGGCAAATACGGCGCGGGGACCAGGTCCGCCGTCGTTGCCGATGGCACGATAACGGCCTATCCCGTTGGACAGAAAAATGGATGAAGTAAGAGCATTACAAAATCGTATCTCTGAATCATCAGACTTGAGATAACATTAAATAAATAATGAAAGGACGAACACAAATGAAAAAACGCATTGCTCTTTTACTCGCAATCGCATTCATCGTCGCCCTTTTCTCCGGCTGCGGCGGCAGCAATGATGAGGCGAAAAATACCGCAAAGCCCGATGTATCCGCAAGCGGAGCTGGCGACGATCAGCCCACGAGCACGCCCGAGGAAAGCTCTGATTATAAGTTTGCCACGGGCAAATTTGCCGCGGACGAGCGCGGCCTGGCCACCGAAAAATACGATTATGAGCTTCCCTTCTGCACCACCGGCGAAACACTCACGTTCTGGACGGTGTGCTGGAACCCGGAGTATATCCCCGAGGAGGGCTACAGCAGCATGCGCTTCCCCGAGGAGCTGAAGGCTCAGACGGGCGTAAACATTGAGTACACCATCGTAACAATGGACGCAATGAAGCAGAACTATGCCGTGCTTCTTGCGGCGGATAATCTCAGCGATCTGATGTGCCACGGCGCAAGCTACTATTCAGGCACGGTAAAGGAAGCCGTTGAGGACGGATATTTCGTAAATATTTACGATTACCGCGAGTACTGCCCCAACTATATGTATGAGGCCGCCTACCGCGACCCCTCTGATAAGAACACTTATGCCGACGTTTTCTATGAGGATGACTTCGTCTATTCCTTCTGGGATCTTTATGACGGCAAGGTCGTGAGCATGGGACCCGTCGTGAGAAACGACTGGCTCGAGAAGATCGGCATGACCCGCGACGGTATCCGCACCTGGGACGATGTTTATGACATGATGGTTGCGGAGAAGGCCGCAGGCCTTTCCACCGCGCCATGGCAGCTTATAAACACCCTTGAGATAAACAACGCGAACATATTCAGCTCCTTCGATACCATCGGCTACACCGATCCTGCCGCGCTTCAGCAGCCCTATCAGATTAACGGCGAGGTGCAGATGCTGCACACAAATCAGAACGACCATGACCTCGTTTCCTACCTTAACAAGTGCTGGAACGCCGGTCTTATCGACCCTGACTGGGCGGGCGCGGCAAGCAATAACGACTATCTCAGCAAGATCGATAACGTCGGCTTTTTTGCCACCACCAGCTCCGGCATCATGACCCTTGAGGGCGGCTGCTCCGACCCGGACGCCGAGTTCGTTACCGTTCGCAAGATCATGAAGGAGGAGGGGCAGACGCTCCACGTCGGCGAGGCCGCGTCCCGCAAGTCCTACGGCGAGACCAGCATCTCCGCCTCCTGCGAGAACATCCCGCTGGCCGTTACCTGGTGCGACTTCCGCTATTCCGACGGCGGCTATAACCTCATCAATTACGGTGTTGAGGGCTATACATGGGAGTATAACGAAAACGGCGAGATCCGCCTGACCGATCAGGTTCTCAACAATCCTGACGGCCTGGCCGCAACCTGGTGCCTGCTTCTCTATGCGCTCAATAACCTCGCAGACTGCGGTCTTGAGGACAGCAACCGCAAGCTTGCCTATGAGGGCGGTGAAAAATACGTTGAGTTTGGCGAGATATGGACGGATTTCAAATACGACGGCGCTTACGAGTGGCCCGCAGGCCTGAACCTGAGCGACGAGGATCAGCAGCGCGTTAACGCGTACTCCAACGATGTTGTTACCTACATCGCCGAGAACTTTACCGCGTTTGTTGATAACTCCAAGCCCTTAAGCGAGTGGGATTCCTATGTTGCCGGACTTGCGGGCATAGGTCTGAACGACATTAAGGCGATCTATCAGGATACGCTTGACGCATATAACGCGTAATTTGCTCTCAGACTCTGCTGCCATTCAGAGGGAGCGAAGCGACCGAAGAATCCCCCTGTTGGTTCCACCGGGGTAACGGCGACGGCTCTGAAAACATTGCTGTCATTCTCGCGCTCCGCGCGGGAATCCCCCAAATGGTTGCGTAATGGAAACGATGACGCACTGCTCTGCCCCTGCGTCGTCGCAAAGTCCGCTCGACTCCGCTTCCGCCTTACGGCGAAATCTCCGTCCGCTCCCTTGCTCCTCCTTTTCGGCCGCGATCCGCTTCGCTGGGTTCGCGTCCGAGCCGAGGGTTATGGGATTCCACGGGGTGCTGACGCACCCCTCTGAATGACGGAAACCTTAAATCCATCGCATCCACGGCGCACAGTCCCCCACATCCCCCGCGCATGAAGAAAATGAAAAATCCGCCCAACCGGGCGTAAGGAGCGAAAAACCATGAAAATCACAAGAGTTGAGCTGTTTCTGTTCCGCTGCAAGACCGTCGCGCCCGCGCGTCCGGTCGGAATACGCATGTACACGGATGAGGGCATATACGGAGATGGCGAGGCGTCCATGTCCTACGGTAACGGCGCCGAGGGAGCTTACGGCATGCTCGAAAGCCTCATCCCGCTCGTGCTCGGCATGGATCCGCTGGCCAACGAGGTCATCTGGGACAAGCTGCAAAAGACCACCTTTTGGGGACAAAGCCCCGGACCCGCGTTTTTCTCTGCCATGAGCGCGATAGATATCGCCCTTTGGGACATTAAGGGCAAGTTTTTCAATACGCCGCTGTATAACCTCTTCGGCGGCAAATTCCGCGATACGCTTCGCTGCTACGCCAGTCAGCTCCAGCTCGGCTGGGGCCCGGAGTATGAAATGGCCTTTTCCAACGACGATTACGCAAGAATGGCCAAAAAGGCCGTGGCCGACGGCTACGATGCCGTGAAGGTGGACTTCACCTGCTTCGGCCCCGATATGCAGCACAGAATTACGCATCTTGACCGTTCCGGCCTGCTTCCGCCGAAGATGGTGAAGCTCATCGCGGGGCGCGTTGCCGCCGTGCGCGAGGCCGTCGGCGAGGATGTGGACATAATCATGGAGAATCACTCCGGACTTGACGCGCTCTCCGCCGTGCAGATCGGCGAGGCCGTCGAGCAGTACAATATCTTCTTCTTCGAGGAGCCGAATACGCCCACGCCCAAGACCGCAAAGTGGATAAGCGAGCGCATGAGCATCCCCATAGCCAACGGCGAGCGCATTTTCTCCCGCTGGCAGTACGCGCCGTAT
This sequence comes from uncultured Oscillospiraceae bacterium, assembly GCA_934546725.1. GTDB lineage: Bacteria > Bacillota > Clostridia > Oscillospirales > Oscillospiraceae > RGIG6375. The sequence continues at coordinate 8,743 of CAKTED010000031.1, forward strand.
TTCGAGGACATGTCCATCCAGGTGGCGCAGCCCGATCTTACGAGCTGCGGCGGCGTGACCGAGGGCAAGAAGATCTGCGACATGGCGCATACCTATGACGTGGCCGTGCAGCTGCACGTCTGCGGCACTCCGCTCTCCACCGCGCTCTCGCTGCACCTTGAGTCCTCAATACCGAATTTCGTTATCCATGAGCACCATGTAAATAATCTGCATGACCACGTTCGTGACCTCTGCATCTATGATTACCAGCCGGTGAACGGCGTTTATACCGTTCCCGACCTGCCCGGCATAGGCAACGAGTGGAGCGAAAAGGCTCTCAGCGAGCCGGTTCGCAGGAGCGTGTTCGACATTAAGGACGTGCCCTGAGATATTAATTTGCTTTTTTCTTTCTTTCTTTTTCTTTCTTTTGCGTCTGCGGCGACCCTGTCCGGGGTTGCCGCAGTTGTTTTTTGCGGCGGGCGCTGCGGGGATGCTCTGTACTGTGGACGCGGAGACCCAAACTCTCCGTCATTCAGAGGGCGAAGCCCGTGGAATCCCCCACGCAGGGGCTGGGCAGTGCATTGTCGTTACCCTTATGCAACCAACCGGGGGATTCTTCGGTCGCTTCGCTCCCTCTGAATGACGGAAATAATATTTACCCGCGCTCCCTTTGAATGACAGCAATATTCAGCCTGCGCCCCACACTGCACTGATATATAAAAAAACTGCATCAAATAACCGCTTTTGCATTGCCAAGCGCCAAAGTATATGATATACTAAACTAAAATACTATGAACAAATATGACTAAACCATAAATCTGAATATGAAAGAGGTAGTAATGACATGAGTATGGAAGTTCGCGATTATACATTTGGCGAGGGCAAGCTCAGAGCCAAGGTCATGATAGCCGACGAGGGCGGCTTCTGCGTTACCAGCACGCTTATCATGGGCCAGAAGGACTGCGTCCTGATCGACTGCCAGTGGACCCGCTCCAACGCCTACCGCGTTATCGCCGAGATCGCCGAGACGAACCTCAACCTGAAGGCCGTCTTCGCATCCCACGCCCACCCCGACCATTACTGGGGCATCGGCCACATCGGCGAGGCCTTCCCGCAGGCAAAGCTTTACGCCATGGCCGAGGATATCCCGGTTATCGACGAGCAGTTCAACTCCAAGACGGAGCACTGGGAGAGCGTTATCGGCAAGGTCAACCTCTGCCGCCTGAAGCCCCACATCGACCCCCTGCCCGAGAGCAACATCATTGAGCTTGAGGGCGAGGAGATCATCATCTATCCCCACGTCTGGGGCGACCTGAAGTACAACACCGTCGTGTGGGTCCCCTCCATCAAGACCTTCTGCGGCACGGACGTTCTGTTCTCCAATGCCCACCCCTTCACCTGCGAGGTCTCCGCAAAGGGCCGCTACAAGTGGTATCAGGATCTTGAGAAGTTCTCCAAGTTCGGCGCCGAGCTGGTCGTTCCCGGCCATGTGAAGCAGGGCGAGGTGCTCGACGAGCGCGCCTTCAAGTTCACCATGGACTACCTGCGTGAGACCGAGCGCGAGCTTGAGAAAACGAAGGATATGAAGGAGTTCTTCTACGATATGTGCATGAAGTTCCCCGAGGCCACCCTCATCTTCCTGTCCAACGACATGAACTCCAGCGTGTTCCTCGGCGGACGCGAGTGGAGCTGGAGCGACATGAACGACGATGACGGAATCCCCCTGCCCAGATGGTGGGCCGAGGACTGATCCCGCCCGCATACATAT